>NC_013132.1:1200000-1500000 GCF_000024005.1 Chitinophaga pinensis DSM 2588 | reverse complement strand
GAAGAAACTGTGGCGTCTCTTCGCTGACGAGCAGAAAGGCATTATCGTCAACAATGATGCGGCTACCCCTGAAGAACTGAAAGCGCTGCACAAGACTATTCAGAAGATTGATGCAGATACTGAAAACTTCTCTTACAATACCGCTGTCAGCCAGTTCATGATCTGTGTCAATGAGCTGAGCAGCCTGAAATGTAACAAGCGTAGCGTACTGGAACCGGTACTCATATTACTGGCGCCTTATGCACCACACATTGCAGAGGAACTGTGGCACCTGCTGGGTAATACAACCAGTATCCTGGATACACCATATCCGGTATTCGACGAGAAATACACAAAAGAAAGCGCATTTACTTATCCGATAGCTGTGAACGGTAAAACACGTACCGAACTGAGCTTCCCGCTGGATGCTGATAATGCTGCTATCGAAAAAGAAGTACTGGAAAACGAAGCTGTCCAGAAATGGATTGATGGTAAACCAGTTAAGAAAATCGTGATCGTAAAAGGCAGAATGATCAACCTGGTTGTCTAATACTGTCTGAAATAAAAAAGGAGCGCTCCATCACAAGATGGAGCGCTCCTTTTTTTTATGCCTCTAAGTTTCTTATCGGTTTGTCTATACTTTGACTATGGTTATCCTTCGTTAGTGCTCCCTTTTTATCGCAGCATCAGCGAGGGATAACTATAGTCAAAGTACCGGATGACCCTTTATTTACTGGGAATTTACGTATTTTTCCCGTCTCAACCTTTTTGAATGTTAGAACAGATATTAGCGCATTATCAGCCTTTTCAGCCCGTCGTTCTGCTCGATCCGGAAATCGACAGGTTACTGCTGATGGACTTCACCGACCGGAATACTTCTATTACACCTGAAATACTTGATAATACAGATCGGTTCACTGCTTATGTCAATCAACTGCTGGAAGACCACGACTGTACGTTTGGTATCGGCGGTTATGCAGAACACCGTACGATCTATGCCCGCAGCGAACATTTCTCTACCGGTGAAGAACCCCGCCGCCTGCACCTGGGCATCGATATCTGGGGACCGGTTAACACCTATGTCTTCGCTCCCCTGGACGGCACTGTCCACAGCTTCCGTTTTAACGATGTACACGGCGACTATGGCGCGACCATCATCCTGCAGCATCAGCTGGAAGGACACACCTTTCACACGCTGTATGGTCATCTTTCGCTCAAAGACCTGGAAGGTTTGCAGGAAGGGATGCGAGTAGCTGCCGGACAACTGATCGCTCATTTCGGAGATATTCCGGAAAACGGTCACTGGCCTCCTCACCTGCATTTCCAGATCATCACTGATATGGAAGGGAATAAAGGTGATTATCCCGGTGTATGCCGCTACAGTGAAAAAGCACAATATCTCGCTAACTGTCCTGATCCAGACCTGATCCTCCAATTCATGCCATAAGCACTATCTGCGGTTGCTGACAGTCGCCTTGTCAATACGGGAAGGGGTATCCTTACCCTCTACGATGGAGGTTGCGCTGGTGGCAATTGCCTGTATGATGCTGGTGATATTGTCCAGATCCATGCTTTCCATTTCATCATTTACACTGTGATAGAGCGTGTCTTTATCAATCTGTGTTGTAGAAATTGTATGTGCAGGAACGCCCAGTCTTGCCAGTGTGGCATTGTCTGAACGATAGAACAGCTGCTGTTCCGGATAAGGATCAGGATGGAAACGGAATTTGGAAGAAGCCAGGTTTTTAGCCAGTATCTCGCCAAAACTGGAACGCTCATATCCTGTGATAAAAGCACTGTTTTTACCGAATTTAGACTCCTTACCGATCATTTCGATGTTGAACATGGCAACAACCTTTTCAGGGTCCAGTTGACGGGAAAAATAGCGGGAACCATATCCTCCGATCTCTTCTCCTGTAAACGCAACAAACAGAATGCTGCGTACCGGCGGATGTGCTTTGAAGTATTTTGCCAGTAACAATACGGCTGTTACACCGCTTGCATCATCATCCGCGCCATTAGCAATACTGTCCTGTTCTACCGGCGGCAGGATACCGATATGATCATAGTGACCAGAGAATATTACATATTCATCAGGTTTACCACTTCCCTTGATCATGCCTGCAATATTGCAGAGTGGTAAACGGGTTACTTCCTGTTTTGCGTCCAGTGACCAGCTGTCAATATCGCTGTCAGTCGCGTTTTTCAATATAAACGCTACGGTCACTGAACTGTCCGTTTTAGGAGCGCCGTGTTCCTGTAAGCCTTTGTAATACAGTCCGAATTTCTCACTGTGTGAATTATCTACCCATACGATTGTCGGCTGTGTGCTGTTACGTCTCAGTTCTCTTACTTTGCTGTCAAAATTATCAGCAGCGCCAATTGTAGCTACCTCCAGTTTAGTATCCTGCGTCCATTTGATACTGCTTTCCACACCGGCTATAAACGTGCGGCTGCTGGATACCGGTTGTCCGTTCAGGATCAGGTCCTGGCGTACAGGTTTGGTATCAAACTGGAAAAAGGACTGTCTGAAATCATTATCTCCCTGCAGCGGTTGTAATCCTGCGTTAGCGAACTCTTTTTCCAGGAATACAGCGGCTTTTTCCGCACCCGATTTAAACGTTTCGCGGCCTTCCATATCGTCTGCCGCTAAAGTTGACAGGATACGTTTCACCTCCGCTTTCTTTATTTGCTGTCCCTGAGCAAACAGGGCAGCCAGGCATAGTGCAGGTAGTGTTATAAAGTGTTTTCTCATGTTGTGACCTTTCCGGGTTACGGTTGATTTTGGGTTCAATATATACAATATAGCAAACAAAGCGGTACCGGGAGTATGGGGACAGCTAATATTTTTGGTAACTTTCACCCCGATATGTCTAATCCGATAAGACCAGATGAACACCGCCAGAGTGCGGCAGAAAAGGAATTTGAGAATAGTATCCGGCCCCGGGAGATCGTAGATTTCTCCGGGCAGGACCAGATCATCGAGAACCTGAAGATTTTTATCAAGGCCGCCAAGATGAGAGGGGAAGCACTGGATCATATCCTGTTCCATGGACCTCCCGGACTGGGTAAAACGACCCTGTCCCGCATCGTGGCTAACGAAATGGGGGTAAACATCAAAGAGACCTCCGGACCTGTTATAGAAAAACCCGGCGATCTCGCGGGCCTGCTCACTAACCTGGAAGATAAAGACGTGCTCTTCATCGATGAAATACACCGGCTCAGTACTGTAGTGGAAGAATACCTGTATTCTGCCATGGAAGACTACCGCATTGACATCATGATTGACACAGGCCCCAGTGCCCGTTCCATACAGATTACCCTGCATCCTTTCACACTGATCGGGGCTACTACGCGTTCGGGTTTGCTGACAGCTCCGCTCCTGTCCCGTTTTGGTATCAAATCAAGACTGGAATACTATAACGCAGCCACACTGCAGAAAATCATCTGGAGAGCCTCCGATATACTACATACAAAGATCACTTCAGATGCAGCCATGGAAATAGCCCGCCGTTCCCGTGGTACTCCTCGTATCGCAAACGGATTACTCAGACGTGTACGTGATTTCGCACAGGTAATGGGGAATGGTACCATCGACCTGGAAATAGCGCAATTCAGTCTGAAAGCCCTGAATGTAGATGAATACGGACTGGACGAAATGGACAACCGTATACTGCAGGTGATCATTGAAAATTTTAAAGGTGGCCCTGTAGGTATTACCACCATCGCTACAGCAGTAGGTGAAGAATCAGGTACGCTGGAAGAAGTATACGAACCGTTCCTTATACAGGAAGGTTTTATCAAACGTACGCCAAGAGGCAGGGAAGTAACAGAGAAAGCCTATATACATCTTGGTAAAGCGCCAAGGGGCGGAAGCGGTCCAGGGTTATTATTCTGATTACATTATTTACAAGCCGGTATAAAAAACTTAAGGGAGCAAAAGCTCCCTTACTTGTTTCCTCCATATAACACTCTATATCCATGTTAGGACCGCGTCTGGCGCAATAATTCTCCCCTCCCTGATTCTTTGATTTAGTCTATTATTCAAATACGCCAGAGCGCTATCCCTCCTCCAACAGAGTAAGTGTAGGTTGTACAGCTATATTTTTACATCACGTAGAACTTATGATCAACATTTTGCGTCGTTTCCGGCAAATGATGATCGTTCAGCAATTGCTTAAGATCACGTTCAATGTTTCTTGAAATTGTTGTCATCGGCGTATCCGTTGGTTTATTATCAAACGGATCCTGCAGATGAATGGCCATCTTTTCTATCAAGAGGAAAGATGCTGCAATGGCTACTACCAATGGTACTTCAATCAAACCGAAATACTCTATCAGTGCAAACGGTAACAGCAGTATGAAAAAGTTCATTGCAAAATGAATATACAGACTGTACGTAGCCGGGAACACGGTGTTTTTAATACGCTCACATTTACCCATTGCATCACACAGACGGCTTAATGTCTGGTCAAGTGTTACCTGCTGGAATTCATTGAGCCAGCCTTTTTTCAGGGCATAGTTCAGATCCCTTGCATGCAGATCGAGCAAGGCCATTGGTATGTTTGCGAATCTTGATACGTAAGCAACCTCTCTTTTAGAGATATGCTTTTCCAAACCATCTTTTCCATCCAGTCCTCTCAGTGACTGACTAAGTGCGTAACACCAGGCTATCTGTCTGCGTACCATTCTCTCTCTGAAGTGATTGATTTCCTCAGATTCATAGGCAGAGTCGTCAACAAAGGACAGCACCTGTCGGGTAAAAGATCTTGAATCATTTACTATCGCACCCCATATCGTTCTTGCTTCCCACCAGCGGTCATACGCCTGGTTAGAGCGGAAGGCGAGCAACAGAGATATTACAGTACCCATTATCATCGGCACAGACAATGGAATTGCCATGTGCTTCAGGTTAAACCTGTCATGCAGTATTACTATGATTAACGTATATACCGCTACAAGCAGGACCTCATATTTGATTTTCCCGAAAACGTATTTAAACGGGATATTGTTTTTCAATAACATCGGTAACGGTTTTAATTGGTCTATGCTTCAAATAGCTCAGACATTGCAGATACCAGGAACTTCTCTTTTCTTGGAGCCAGTGGTACCTGATGTACAGGATATTTGCTTTTCCGGATCAGCTCAGCAGGATTGTAACTGTTGGGACCTGCTTTGCGGAATTCTTCTTTTGCGGCACATGCGATCACATCTATGTTGTGATACAGCAGGAAATTTCTGAATATTCCTTTGCCATTACCTATCAGGAACTCTGTTTTCATGGATTGAATAACAGAGGCATATTTGTTTTTGATGATCTCACATGCATCTTTATAATCTGCCGTGATCAGATCCTGGTGCGCTGATCTCCGGGAGAGCATCATCAGGTCCATGATCGATGTCGGCATTTCTATCGCGTGCATCAGAACTATGTTTAACGGTTCACCTCCAAAGCGCTCAACCACACCGTGTACTACGCGCAGAGACCTGATAGAAAAATCCGTTGGAATCAATACGTGCTTCATTGGTAATTATTTTAACACAAAGCTACCGGCACGAGGTTAGCAACAGGTAAGGAACAGATAAAAGTTGTTTAAAAAAGAGGTAAAAATGCTGTAAGAAAAACAGCGTTAGGTAAGAAAGGCACCAAAAAGCGGTAAGAAAACGGTAAGAATCACCTGGAAGGAGTATACGTAGGAATGGTGATGCGGATCTCCGTTCCCTGGTTCTGGTGGCTGTTTACAATGATATTTCCACCATGTAGGCGCACGATATTCCGCGCCAGCGGTAAACCGATTCCATACCCTTTATAACCGCTGGTGTTAGAAGCGCGGAAGAAAGGATCATATATAAAGGGCAGGTCCTGGGTAGGGATACCGATACCATTATCTTTAATAATGATGATATTGTCGTGATCGGTAGCAGCCAGGGCGATAGATGCCGGGCGGTTATCTGAGTATTTGCAGGCATTCTGCACAATGTTGCTCAATGCCAGCTGTAGGAGCTGCGGATCGCCCAGAATGACCAGTTTATCTTCTTCTTCCGGCAGCATAGAATAGTCTATTTCTACCTGGTTATCAGGATTGATACGGTCAATCGTTTCTTTTACAGTGAATATGAGCTCGTCCGTACGAATATGTTCCAATCGCTGTTTCTTATCGGTAAATCCGGTTTGGGCGAGACTTAACAGACTCTTTGTGATATGTTCCAGTCGCTCTGCTTCCTTCAGGATAACAGAGAGGGACTGCTGGTATTGCAGTTCGGAGCGTTGTTTGTTGAGCGCCAGTTCTGCTTCTCCGATAATAGCTGTGAGGGGCGTTCCCAGTTCATGGGAGGCATTGCTGACAAAGTTATTCTGTGTTTCAAACGCCGTTTCCAGGCGGTCCAGCATATTATTGAAGGTCATCGCCAGTTCACTCATTTCGTCATCACTATCCGGCTTATCGAGGCGCAGATGCAGGTTATGTGCCCTGATATCCTTTACGCGGGAGGTGATCAGTCTGACGGGCCGCAGGATATAACGGGAGAAAAACAAGCCTGTTGTGACAATGACTATAGCTGCAATGATCAGACAGATCAGCAATGTTCTCCTCAGTTCGGTCATGAACTCCTGTCCGAAGACGTTACTGGCGGAAACAATGACGATATAACGGCCGGATTCATTCTCAAATAATACGCCCTGGAAGAACGTATCCCTGAAGCGATAAGTGGCTTTACCAGATGATTTTACTTTATCATAGAAGGTATTGCGTAAGGGTGATAGTTCGGAGTAATGTGGCGGTTTACCGGTTGTGTCCAGCCGGATGAAGTATTCCCGTTCATGTGGCAGCCGTTCCAGGTGTTCATTCCTGATCTCGGCATAGGCCGCGCTGTTTCCCTCATCCTTTGTCAGTCTGGCCCTGGCGGCGATATACGCCCTGATCTCAAGGCGTTTGTAGAAGTCGTCGAAGGACTGTCTGCTAATAAGAAAATAGGCAAATGCGACCATCATGAGTATGATAGAAACAGTCAGACCGGTAAAAAGGCCCATTATCTTATTACGTATCGTCATTCTTCTTCTTTAAGCATATATCCCATACCGACCACTGTCTGTATCAGTGCCGGCTGGTCTTTGCGGTTTACTTTTTTACGCAGGTAATTGACGTATACGTCCACTACTTTGGTATTCATATTAAAGTCAACGCCCCAGACGTTTTCCAGTATTTCCATCCTGGATAATACCCTTTTGGGATTGCGCATCATATATTCCAGCAGCCGGTATTCGGTAGCGGTCAGCACAATGGTTTGTCCGTATCTGCTGGCGCTTTTGGTATTGAGGTCCAGTTCCAGATCGGCTACTTTCAGCACATTACCGTTACTCTGTGTTACAGCTGGTGTAGCTGCGGCAGCTGTGTCATTGTTACGACGCAGCAGGGAGCGGATACGGGCCAGTAATTCGGCCTGTTTGAACGGTTTTACCAGATAGTCGTCAGCACCGCTGTCAAGGCCTGCCACTACGTTTTCGGTGGAGCCCAAAGCGGTCAGCATAAGGATAGGCGTGGTTAATTGTTGTTGTCGCAAAGCCTTACACACGGCAATACCGTTCATACCCGGCAGCATGACATCGAGGATGATCAGCTGAAAGTTATTTTCGGTGGCCATCTGTAGTCCCGACTGACCATCCAGTGCAACACTGACATCATAGCCGGCTTCTGCAAGATAGCGCCGTATAAAGGAGACTACCGACGGTTCATCTTCTATTAGTAAAAGTTTCATTACATCTCTGATATGCTTTGCTACAAAACAAAAAACTCCCGGCGCGGAGTGATAAAACCTCGTTCGCCGGGAGCTTTCCCATTATACTCTCGTAATATGATCAGTCCTTTACTACCAGGCGGAAACCATTACCATGGATATTGACGATCTCGATATCCGGGTCTTCCTTCAGGTATTTACGCAGTTTAGCGATATAAACGTCCATACTGCGGCCGTTGAAATAAGTATCGCTGCCCCAGATCTTTTTCAGGGCCAGCTCTCTTGGCAGCAGGTCGTTTTTATGTTCGCACAGCATACGCAGCAGTTCGTTCTCCTTAGGAGATAAAGTGTGTGAATCGCCGTCTCTGGTGAGTGTACGCAGGCGTGCATTGAATGCATAACGACCGATGCGGAACTCGTGCTGTTCTTCTTCTTTGCTGTTCAGTTCCTGGTTACGTTTAAGGATCGCTTTGATTTTGAGCAGCAACAGTTCACTGTCAAAAGGTTTGGTGATGTAATCATCAGCGCCCAGTTTGTAGCCATGGATCACATCTTCTTTCATTGTCTTGGCAGACAGGAAGAACAAAGGAATATCCGGATCAACGTCGCGGATCTCTTCTGCCAGTTTAAAACCATCCATATTAGGCATCATGATGTCCAGCAGGCAGATGTCAAATTTCTCGCGTCTGAACGCTGCCAGCGCGAGTATACCATCACGGCACAGTTCTACGTCGTAGTCATTCAGTTCGAGATAATTCTTCAGTACCATACCCAGGTTGGTATCATCTTCTGCCAGCAATATTTTTGGCTTACGCTCTTCCATATTCAATAAAGTATTAATGTGCAAACAAATATAGGTATTATTATAGTCCGCAAATGGCAGGCCATTGCATACAGAACGTTAAAATTAGGTAAAAAGAGGATGACAGCCGTCAGGAAGGGGGGTTATTTACTGATCAGGGATGTAAAGTTATAACGGAGGTTTTTGTATTCGACCATATCTACCTTGATACTGCCTACAGAGATGGGACTATCTACGCGCAGCGGTACTTTATTCCCGTCATCGCTCACCCACACCAGCATTTTCTCACCACCTTCAAACATAGTACCCTGGATCAGCAGGGGAGCAAATTTGATCGCGCGGAACTTACCGAACTTGGTGGATACGGTTTCCTTACCGATATAACGGATATAGATATTGTATAATTTTTCATCCAGGTACATATTGAAGTAGATCTTGTCACCTGGTTTATACTTATCAAAATTAATGTTACGGGCGTAATAGATAGCACTGATCACGTCCTGCGTACACTTAGGTATCTTCAGGGTAGACTCGTTACTGACAGCGGTATTTTCTGCATGATTGAAGGTAACGTTCTGGTATATCTTATAACCGCCTTCATTTACATTTCTGATAAAACGCAGGGGTTGGAGGGAGGCGGTATCGACAAAGCTTTCATATTTATCCCTTACTTTAAAGAACCAGTCGTAGGTGCGGAATGTTTTACCATCTCCGGAGATGTGGTATACGTCTCTTCCGTTCAGTTTCTCCAGGTTACAGGTAAATGTAGCTTCTCCGGCTCCTACGAAGAGTTTTCCCAGGTTGTAATATACCTTGAACGTGATAGTTTCACCTGCCCGGAAGCTGGTATTGGTAAGTCCGCAGAATTCATTCTGATTCTGGGCTGATACAGGGCGAATAGTGGCCAGACAAACGATTAATAGTAGAAGGAACCTCATTTTGATGAAAGCTATTTTTCCTTAAAAATCTTTATTCCGAGCAACAACACACTTCCTAAGATGGCTGGCAAAACCAGGTTGATTACCCAGATGCATACAGTGGCAGCGATAATTCCCGGACTATTGGTACTCAGTAATCCCATAAAGTACAGGCTGACTTTCCCTCTGAGTCCAAGTTCCGCAATAGCGATAGTAGGTACCAGGGCCATTACAAGATAAACAACAGCATTCATCAAAAAACCTTGCCACCAGAGCATCTCAACGCCCAATGTGTCAAGCAAAATCAAATACTGTGCCGAGAAGACTACGTATCTGACAGCTGAAAGCAGGAGTAAATGTTCAAGGTCACCGGCTGAGTAACGAACAATGATCTGTACAAATACCCGGGCTTTTCTCAACAATGGGATCTTTTCAAATATCGCCAGGATGATCTGTAGTCGAAAATATAACAATATGACCAAGGCGCAAATAACTATTAGCAATCCTAACAGGATTTTCTCCCAGAAGTGAGGGGCGAAATAACCATTTCCCTTTACCAGCGGGAATTTGTTGATATAGTAGCAGAGACCTGTTAACCCAAAAATAATAGTGACAAGCAGCTGACTGAAGCTACCGACCATGGTAGCGGCAATTCCTTTCAGTTTGCTGCGGTTGTTCCGGAGGTATAGTACCCTTCCTCCATACTCACCGATACGGTTAGGGGTATTGATGGAAAAGGAGACGCCGGAAAGCACTGCGCTGAAAGCGCGAAGAAATGATATATGTTGTAACGGCCTGACTAACAGCTGCCATTTACGGGCTTCCAGCCCCCAGTTCAGCAACATGCCAATGAGTACCAGTACTACGGTGAGTGCACCTTTCTCTTTCAGGGTGGCCATCATCTGCCATAAAGAAGCCTTCAGATTAGGCTGATGCAGCAATTGTGTATAGATGGAATAGGCTAACCACGTAAAAAGCACTGCTCCCAGCAGGTAATTGAGAATTATTTTGGTATTTTTGTTCAGACATCAAGATTTTGGCAAAAATAAACTGTGGTTGGCAAACAAGTCAAAAATAATTCTGGGCATTGACCCCGGTACGCTTGTGATGGGTTACGGACTGATACTTGTGGAAGGGTCTAAGGCCAGCCTGCTGGACATGAACGTACTCAAGCTGTCCCGTCATAAAGACCACTACGAAAGGCTACAACTGATACACGCCCGTGTACATGAACTGATACGCGAGCACAAACCGGTTTCCTGCGCAATTGAAGCTCCTTTCTTTGGTAAGAATGTGCAAAGTATGTTAAAGCTGGGCCGCGCTCAGGGCGTAGCGATAGCGACTGCAATGCAGGCAGGAGTACCCGTAACGGAATACGCTCCAAAAAAAGTCAAACAGTCCATAACAGGCAATGGTAATGCCGATAAGGAACAGATTTGGCAGATGTTACAAAGAATATTACATTTCAATGAACGTCCTGAATTCCTGGATGCTTCCGATGCGCTCGCAGTAGCGGTTTGTCATTTCTTCCAGGAATCAAGCGTAATACCGGATACACGTAAAGCCAAAGGATGGGAACAGTTCCTTCAAAAAAACCCCGAAAGGATTGTAGGATAATATTTTGTATGACAGATAATTCCAGGTTTAACGCTGACGTTTTTCCAGAAGTTCATAAATTGTATTTACTTTGAAGTAAAATCTTCATAGAGGCCCCTGTAAGGTACTCGGGGCTTTACACCATTAATATGGTATTTATATAATCAGCATCACAAGCTATGAAAGCAAGAATCCTATTGGTGGAAGATGATCAGAATGTTGGTGCGGTAACAAAGAAACGACTGGAAGAAGCGGGCTACGACGTGGTACATAGCACAGACGGCCAAATGGCCTGGGAGCAATTCCAGTCGCGGACCTTTGACATATGTTTACTGGATGTTGTTATGCCTAAAAAAGACGGCTTTACACTGGCAGAACAGATCCGTAGAAAAAATGACTTCATTCCCATACTCTTTCTGACCTCGAAAGCGCTGGATGAGGATAAAATCAAAGGTTTCAAGACCGGCGCAGATGATTACATAACCAAACCTTTCAGTATGCAGGAACTCCTGCTGCGAATAGAAGTATTCCTGAAAAGGAGTAAAGCCGCTCACAACACGTCAGAAAAGCGCACACAATACAATATAGGCAAACTCACCTTTGACTATAATGATCTTATTCTCCGTGAAAAAAACGGAGAGGTATCAAGTACACTTACACAAAAAGAAGCCGACCTGTTAAAGTATCTGTGCGATAATGCTAACAAGACACTCAAACGGGAAGAAATATTATTTCACGTATGGGGCAAGGATGATTATTTCCTTGGCCGCAGCATGGATGTGTTTATCACCAAACTCAGGAAACATTTTAAGTCTGATCCTTCTGTCAAATTAGAAACCCTTCATGGGGTAGGGTTCCGCTTTAACGTTCCAGGCCAGCTATAATCTGCTGCTGTACAGCCTTGAATTCCTCTTCTGTCATTTTCAGCTTGGGCCGCGCAAAATTCATATCATCCGCCGTGTTGATAGGTATCAGATGCATGTGCGCATGAGGCACTTCAAGCCCTACAACGCTTATACCTACACGATTACAGGGAAAGTTACGCTCTATCGATTGTGCAATAGGTTTCGCAAACAGCAACCACTCACCCAGCAGATCATCCGTTACATCAAAAAACTTGTCTATCTCTACTTTAGGCACTATCAGCGTATGACCTTTCACTAACGGAAAGATGTCCAGAAATGCATAAAAACTATCGTTCTCGGCTATCTTATAACTGGGTATTTCGCCTTTGATGATCTTTGTGAAAACAGACATGGGTTTTGTTTTAATCCGCATAAAGTTATAAAAAAAAGCCCGCCCTTGCTTGGAAACAAGGGCGGGCTTTTTATGTTAAAAAACGCTTAATTATATAGTGATGTTCTCGATCTTGAACTTCAGGCTGCCATTAGGCGCATGCACATCAGCGATCTCACCTACAGCCTTTCCTAACAATCCTTTCCCGATAGGAGATGTCACAGAAATCTTGTTCAGTTTCAGATCAGCCTCCTTCTCTGAAACCAGCTGATAGGTAACTGTCTTCTTATTAGCCATATTTGTAATAGTTACCTTACACAATATGGATACTTTAGAGGTATCAATAGAATCTGCTTCTACTATTCTTGCTGTTGCAATAGCGCTCTCCAGTATGGCCACTTTTGCTTCGTGCATACCCTGGGCTTCCTTTGCAGCATCATATTCAGCATTTTCTTTGAGGTCACCTTTTTCCCTTGCTTCCGCAATAGCCCTGGCAATTTCTGCGCGGCCCTTGGTTTTCAGGAAACTGAGTTCCTCACGCATCTGGTCAAGGGTCTCTTTGGTAACGTAGTTTATACCAGACATAACGTTATGTTTTAGAATAAAGAAAAAAAATCAACGCCTCCGTTTGCACAGAAGCGTTGCAAGATTGGTATACCGCAAATATAATATTTTTTACATCACCTCGCCGATTTCATGACATAAATATTGTCATATATACGGTATTTATAATAGAATATACGGGCGATTCCCTCCCTTAAATAATGTGCAATTTCTCTAATACAATCCTCGCCATTTTGATGCTGGCTTCATGAGAATAACCTCCGATATGCGGCGTCATTACGACATTCGGCATATGAAGCAATTTTTCAAACTGTGCTTTTTCCGCTGCACTGTAAGTAGCCAGTTTCTCATTTTCCAGTACATCCAGACAAGCGCCTGCGATGGTGCCTGCCTCCAATGCTGCAATAATGTCAGGCGTGTTTACGATCTTTCCTCTCGCCGCATTAATAAAACGGATAGGCTTTTTGAAGGATGCAAAGAATGTCGTATTAGCCAGGTGATGTGTTTCATCCGTCAATGGCAGGTGCACACTTACCACGTCTGCTTTCTCATACAGCTCTTCCATTGTTGCTTCCTTTACATATTCATCACTGAACCCGGTCTTGTATTTATCATATGCCAGGATCTCCACATCAAAACCTCTCAGCTTACGGGCAAAAGCACCACCGGTATTACCATAACCGATGATACCTACCGTTCTGCCACCCAGCTCAGTAGCCCTGTTGCCATCACGCTCCCAGATTCCTTCACGCAGCTCCAGGTTGCTCTTCAGAATATTGTTCATCAGTACAAGCAACATACCCACTGCCTGCTCTCCTACTGTATCTCTGTTGCCTTCCGGACTGCTTACACAACGGATGCCTTTGCTTTCTGCATAATGCACATCGATCAGTTCCATACCGCTTCCCAGTCTGCCAATCCACTCCAGTTGCCCGGCGCGGTCCAGCATACTTTTATCCACTTTGATCCTGGTCGTCACAATCATACCGGTACAATCCGGGACGGCGGCCACCACTTCATCATATGTAATAGACGGCTGGTAACTAACTTCGAATCCTTTTTCTTCCAGCTTGTGAATCAAATAATTATGCACCCTGGCGGTGATTAATACTTTCCTGCTCATAACATCTTATGGGATAATGCTGCAAAATCAGCCACACTCAACTCTTCTGCTCTTTTGTTGAAAATGCTGTCCTGCAAAACTTCTTTAGCAAATAAACCCTTTAACGGATTACGCAACTGCTTGCGCCGCTGTCCGAAAGCCGTTTTTACCAGCACAAAAAACTTCCGTTCACTGGCGATATCATACGACGTTTCCAGCCTGTCCAGCCTGATAACGGCGGATTTTACCTTCGGCGGCGGATTAAAACAGTTCTCATGCACTTCAAACAGGTATTCCACCTTGTAAAATGCCTGTGTCAGCACACTCAGGATACCATACTCCTTCCCTTTCGTAGCCGCAATGCGCAATGCTACCTCCTTCTGGAACATACCCACCACGGAAGGTACCTGCTGGCGCCATTCCAGGACACGGAACATGATCTGCGAAGAAATGTTATAAGGGAAATTGCCGATCAGATTGAACTCGCCCTGGTAAGGAACAGGGGTATCGAGAATACTTTCATTGATGATCTTGCCCTGAATAGCGGGATAGGTCTTTTCCAGGTACTGTACCTTTTCAGTGTCCAGCTCTACTGCCTTGAAGTGAACATCCGGTATCTGCAGCAGGTATTTGGTGATGGCGCCTGCTCCGGGGCCGACTTCTACTATCTGCTGCCCGGGATTTACAGGTAATGCCTCCACAATTTTCCTGCAGATATTTTCATCCTTCAGGAAATGCTGTCCCAGCGATTTTTTGAGTGTATACATGATTAGCCTGCAAAATTAAGGAAAACTTAGCAGCAAAGCTGCAAGATAGAGAGGGTATGCCTGTACAGCTCCCGGCTAATATTCTTATATTTGCCCATTATTCTCAATTTAGCATGAGTAGCAACACCCATACAAATAAACCGGTTATCGGCATTACAGTTGGCGATATCAACAGCATAGGCACAGAGCTTATCATCAAAACCTTTGCTGACGCCAGAATGCTTGAGTTCTGCACGCCGGTGATATTTGCTTCCAATAAAACCATCAACTTCTACAGGAAGCTGATGAACGAAAATAACTTCAACTACCAGAGCGTGAAAGAATTCGCCCGCCTGAACCACAAACAGGTGAACGTCTTCAACTGCTGGGAAGAAGAAGTACAGATCACTCCCGGCGTACTCAACGAAGTAGGTGGCAAATACGCCGCCCGCTCTCTGGCAGTAGCCATCGAATGCCTAAAGGAAGGACATATTCAGGGTCTGATCACCGCTCCGATTCACAAAAAGAATATCCAGGGCGAGCAGTTCAACTACACCGGCCATACGCCTTACCTGCGCGATGCCTTCGACGCAAAAGACGTGCTGATGTTCATGACAGCCGACAACATGAGAGTGGGTCTGCTGACGGAACACGTTCCTGTAGCTGAGATCTCCAAATATGTGAAAAAGGACAACATCCTGGCGAAACTGCAGATGATGGAAGACAGTCTGATCAAGGACTTCGGTATTGACAGTCCACGCATCGCTGTACTGGGCCTCAACCCACACGCCGGCGACGATGGTCTGATTGGCCAGGAAGAGATCACAGAGATCATTCCTGCTATCAAACATGCCAAAAACAATGGTCTGTTATGCTTTGGCCCTTACAGTGCCGACGCCTTCTTCGCCCGCAATATGCACGAGCAGTTTGACGGTGTACTGGCAATGTACCACGATCAGGGACTTATACCTTTCAAATCTCTGGCAACAGGAAATGGTATCAACTATACGGCCGGTCTTCCGATTGTACGTACCTCTCCTGATCATGGTACGGCATTCGATATCGCTGGTAAAAAC
Organism: Chitinophaga pinensis DSM 2588; assembly: GCF_000024005.1. Taxonomy (NCBI): domain Bacteria; kingdom Pseudomonadati; phylum Bacteroidota; class Chitinophagia; order Chitinophagales; family Chitinophagaceae; genus Chitinophaga; species Chitinophaga pinensis. The sequence continues at coordinate 1,484,248 of NC_013132.1, read as the reverse complement.
CTGGCTGATCACAACTCTTTCCGTCAGGCTATTTTCACCTGTCTGGATATCCTGGAAAAGAGAGAAACATATGCGGAAAACACCCGTAATCCGCTGAAGAAAATAGAACTGGCTTCCGAATAGGAAAGCCTGTAAATACAAAGAGAAAGGGAGTCCGCCATTCTGGTGAACTCCCTTTCTCTTTATAATCATATCTATATATGAAAGGATATAATTTCCAGCATTCCTTTCCGCTCCCCTTTATACACCCGGTTCTGCCCATTCAATGCCAGTTCTGCCGCCTGCATATCATAAACTTCAATCAGATCAGCATCTAACAGGGATAAGAGATTCAGAATCTTTTTACGGCTGAATTGCTGTAGACGGCTGCCTATATAACTCTCCATCGTATCAAGCATCTCTGTGGCTTTAGATACCGAACCTACCGGCAAACCTTCCGCATATTCCATATAGTCCATGATCACCGCATTCTGTTTGCTGCTACTGGTGAAATTGCGCATAATACTCAGGAACTGCTCTTCAGAAATATAGTGCATGATACCCTCAAAGATGATCAGCGCCGGCTGCTGCGGATCATATCCGGCATCTGCCAGTGTGCGCATCAGCTGAGCAGTATTATTGATATCCGCCTGTAAGGTGTGGAGTCTTTCATCAGAGAAATGAATCGCGGCATAGATCTCCTGTTTCTCCCGCATATTGGAACTATCCACCTCATAAATAGTCAGATCGCGATCAGGGAAATACTCCGTGATCTGCAAACCCAGGGGGTCCAGTCCGGCGGCCAGGATACAGATCTGCGGCCGCGGATGTTGTGTCATCAGTTGTCTGATTATCTGCCGTATGATCCTTTTTCTGATCAGTAATGCTTCTCTGAATAAGGGCGTGATCCTGCTCAGTTCATCCGCCAAACCTTTTACCTGGCTAAAATCAATGTGGGACAGATACGCCTTTCCAAGGCCTTCTTCATACAAACTTTTGACATAGGTCAGTACCAACGCCGAAGTGGAAGCCACGCTCAGCTTATTCACACCAGTTTTCATGGAATTTACATTTTCAAGGTTAACAGATGACAGGGCTAGTTTGTTAACGTGTTTTTAAAGATACTACGGAGGACTGACATCGCCTTGCAGGCAGAAACTCTGAAACAATTAGGAATTAGGAATTAAGAATTAGGAATTAACGGGCAATAGCTTTATTAGTATGGAATAAACTGCTGATATAATTGACACAATAAAAAAGGCCGGACTTGTGATATAGTCCGGACCTTGAAAAAGCAATTCTTAATTCTTAATTCTTAATTCCTAATTCCTAATTCTACTTGATTTGTGCAAGCAGCCCCTTCGTATACGCTTCCCCCCAGTGTGGTGCAATACCGCTGGCTGGCTTGAAGGAACTGAATTTCTGTAAGGCTACTTCAAACTTCTTCTTTGCTTCTGTTTTGCTACCACCAAACTGCTCTGGTGTATAGAATAAAGACTGGCCCTGCAGCATGTATACTCTTGGATTCTCCTGATTGATCTGATTAGCCTGTACCAGCAGATTGGCGGATTCCATACCGTATTTCATACCTCTGTTCATCGGGTCTACACGGATACGGGAAGTAGCGATCAGTGATTTAATACAGTTGATCTCATCGTTCTTAGGACTGATAGCCTCTGCCTGTTCGATATTCACCGCTGCCTTATCAGCCAGATCGTCTACCTTATCATTGTCTTTCTGCATAAATGTGCTCATCACATAGCAATAACCTGCATAATAGAAGGGCAGCCATTGTGATTTTTCAGCAGCACCGATACGCTCAAATGTATTGGCAATTTCAAGTAATCTGTCAGGGGTAAAATTGGTGGAATCATCCAGCATGGCTACCTGTTTGGACATTGCGCCTTCGTATTGTGCGCTCTGCGCCATGGAGGCAGAAGCCAGACCAACTAACAGACAAATGGAAAATAAGATACGCTTCATTGTGAGTGGTTTAAAAGTGTTTAAAGTGTTTATATATTGGTTTTAGAATGGGCTACATGTTGTTGATTACATCCTGTCTTCTGTCAATACCGAAGTTCATGAACATACCGATATAGATAAATCGTGGCATATTCGGAACGATCTCTTGTCTGCGCAGTTTATCAGTTGAATAACGGTAACCATATACCTGTTTGATATTAGGCGCATTAGATACAGACAGGACGAAGATGGTGAACGCCTTACGGATAGAAGTCAGGTAACTGGCACTCAGTCCGACAGAGTTGTACGTCATCGTTTTTTCTGACATGAACTTATTTTCCGGCAGATTCGGATTGTAATATGGTCTGCCTGTGGAAAAGCTGTAAGTCACACCCAGATTCGTAGTAATAGCCGGGATATAGTATTTGTATACTACGCTCACGGTATGCTTTGCAGCAAAATCAGGCTGTACTTCAAACGGATAATTCAGGTAATTACGTTTGGTATCCAGGTAAGAATAAGAGATCCAGTAATCGGTATTCTTAAAGGTCTTTTTATCACGCCAGAACAGCTCAATACCTTTGGCATAACCTGTACCTGTCGTACTGGTATCCATTCCGGTTTTAACCAGGTCGTGATACTTTTTGTAGAAGGCTTCCACACGCAGTGTATAGTTCTTGGCTACGAGCTGATAACTGGCAATGTAGTGTGTGGCCTTTGTGAATCCCAGGTCATTTTTAAAGCGCAGGTACTGTTGTTCAGGTTTCTGGTAGAAGTCACCATAAGCCAGCGACACCTGACTGTTACCTGTCAGTCTGTAAGCCAGTGATGCACGGGGAGCGAAATTAGCTTTCGCCAGTATGGAGGTATATTCTGCTCTTCCACCTACACGACCCAACAGTCTTGGGGTGAAATAGATATCGCTTTCTACGAATCCTGCGGTATAATTATCTATATAGTTAGCCTGCCATCCACCGAAGTCTGACTTTTCAACACCATACTGGTATTCCCCGCCGAAACGCAGTACAGAATACTGTCCGAGTCCCTTAGTAAGCACCAGGCGAGTCTGTGTCAGCTGCGATACATTTTTACCATGTAAAGGATTAGATTTCTTCAGGGTATCGAGGTTCAGGTCATCCGAATTGGAGCTGAAAGAGAAACCGGCATTCAGTTTCCAGTCATGTCCCAGACTTTCTTTATAAGTCAGGTTAGTATAGACGTTTTTATTTTTCAGTTCAAAGAGTTCATCAAAACCGGGGTACTCCAGGCTCGGACGGATAGTGCCCATATTAGTCTGGTTATAGTATCCATAAAATTTGATCATACCGGTAGAAGAGGTTTTCCTTCTGAAGTTGGCGGAAGTACCAATGATTTCCGGGTCTTTGCTGAAAGCGTATTTCGGCTTTACCACACCGAGGTAAGGTCCGAGATTGGTATAGTCAGCTTCTACCCCATATGATCCTTTTTTATCTTTCATCAGTTCTTCCAGTCCGCCGCTCACACCGATTACGGAAGCACCCAGGGTATAGGAAGAGCGTTGTGGCAGGTCAGTTGATTCCAGGATCAGTGCGGAGGACAAGCCCTGGCCGTACTGCGCGGAATAACCGCCGCTGCTGAAGGTGGTTCCTTTGAACAGGAAAGGAGAAAAACGGCCTCTTCCTGGTTGGTCAGGCAATCCTGAAAAGAAAGGGTTACGTACCATCATTCCGTCGATAAAGGTCTGTGTTTCGTAACCGGTACCACCACGTACAAACAGACCTTCTCTGTCATTCGTCTGTTGTGTACCCGGTAAGGTCTTCAGTGCATTCACGATATCTGCACCGGCGCCGGCGGTGGTGACGATATCCAGCGGTTTCAGGACGGTGGTTTTACCTTCGTCGCTGGCTTCAAAGCTACCTGCACTGATAGTCACTACTTTCAGATCGTTCACATTATTTCTCATGACAATATTGATCTCCTGAGGACCAGTAATGAAGATCTTCTGTTCCTGGCTGGTAAATCCGAGCAGGGTGGCGGTGATATATTGCGTTCCTTTTGTGTCGGTGGTAAATGAGTATGAACCATCTGCTGCGCTGGTAGCCCCGTCGTAAGAGTCTTTAATAGAGACGTTTACCCCTTGCAACGGGCGCTTTTTGCTATCAGTGATCTTACCGGAAATCCGTTGCTGTCCCATCATACAGACCGGTAAGAGCATTGTTAACAGAATCAGGTTAAAGTGTTTCATGGGGGAGTGTGAATTTTTAACAAAACTACTTGGGCTGCCGTCCCTTTTCAACCCATTAAAGGCAAAGGGAGGGAATAATATCGGTGAAAACAGGGGAATTGTCGGTAGGAATAGCGCGTAAAGATAGGGAAATAAAAAAGCCCGTCGGTAAAACCGGCGGGCTTGATAAAAGATTATGCTGATTAAGCGAATCTTGGTTTCAGTTCGTTAGCCAGAGTTACCATGCGTTTGATACCATCATCAGGCAGGTTACCCTTCTTGAATTCACCCAAAACTTCAGGCAGACGTACTTCCATTTCGTTCAGGAACGCTTCTTCGAATGCTTTTACATTCTTAACAGGAACGTCACGCAGCAGACCCTGTGTACCCAGATAGATCATTGCTACCTGTTTTTCCACAGCGTATGGAGTAAACTGTGCCTGTTTCAGGATTTCCACGTTACGGGCACCTTTATCGAGTACTGCTTTGGTTGCAGCATCCAGGTCACCACCGAATTTGGAGAACGCTTCCATCTCACGATATTGTGCCTGGTCCAGTTTCAGGGTACCAGATACTTTCTTCATGGATTTGATCTGTGCGTTACCACCTACACGGCTTACGGAGATACCTACGTTGATCGCCGGGCGGATACCTGCGTTGAACAGGTTGGATTCCAGGAAGATCTGACCGTCAGTGATGGAGATTACGTTTGTCGGAATGTAAGCGGATACGTCACCAGCCTGTGTTTCGATGATAGGCAGCGCTGTCAGGGAACCACCACCTTTTACCAGGTGTTTGATTGACGCTGGCAGGTCGTTCATCTGTTGAGCGATGTCATCCTTGCTGATTACTTTCGCCGCACGTTCCAGCAGACGGGAGTGCAGGTAGAATACGTCACCAGGATAAGCTTCACGACCAGGAGGACGACGGAGCAGCAGAGATACCTCACGGTAAGCTACCGCCTGTTTAGACAGATCATCATAAACGATCAGTGCAGGACGACCGGTATCACGGAAGAACTCCCCGATGGCAGCACCAGCGAATGGAGCGTAGAACTGCAGAGGAGCAGGATCTGCCGCAGAAGCTGCAACGATGGTAGTGTAAGCCATAGCGCCTGCTTCCTGCAGGGTTTTCATCACACCAGCGATGGTAGATGCTTTCTGACCTACTGCTACATAGATACAATATACTGGTTTACCAGCGTCGAAGAATTCTTTCTGGTTGATGATAGTGTCAATACAGATCGCGGTTTTACCGGTCTGACGGTCACCGATCACCAGCTCACGCTGACCACGACCAACCGGGATCATCGCATCAATCGCTTTGATACCTGTCTGCAGTGGTTCTTTTACTGGTTCACGGAACAGAACACCCGGAGCTTTACGCTCCAGTGGCATTTCGTACAGTTCGCCAGTGATTGGGCCTTTACCATCGATAGCAGCACCCAGCGTATTTACAACACGACCAACCATGCCTTCACCCACTTTAATGGATGCGATCTGGCCGGTGCGGCGTACTTTAAAACCTTCTTTAATCTCTCCGGATTCACCCATCAATACCACACCTACGTTGTCTTCTTCCAGGTTCAGTGCGATAGCTTTTACGCCGTTTTCGAACTCAACCAGTTCACCGTAACCAACGTTGTTTAATCCATAGATACGAGCGATACCATCTCCAACCTGCAGTACTGTACCTACCTCTTCCAGGTCGGCAGCAGCATTGAAGTTGCTTAGTTGCTGGCGTAATATCGCCGAAATTTCATCAGGTTTTATCTCCACCATAATGTATACTTTTTAAAAATAGTCGTTAGAAGAATGAATATAACGACAACAGCTTTGCGTGTACGCAGCGGCTGCTGTTAATTGTATTATCTGATATTGTGAACGTAAATATTCTCAGCAAATTGCTTTTTGATATCGTTCAGATCACGCAATACAGAAGCGTCGAACAGGTTGTTATTTGATTCCAGTACGAAACCGCCGATCAGGTCAGGGTTTACGGCTGTTTCCAGTGTCACCTTTTTATCGGTACCAGCCTGTACTTTGGTTTTGATAACATCCAGTATAGCTGCATCCAGTGGAACAGCGGTAGTGATCTTTACTTTGCTGATGTTTTTCAGCACATCATACTGTCTGCTGAACTCCTGCGCTATTTCAGGCAGGTTACCTTCCCTTCCTTTCACTACCAGCAGCTTTACGAAAGCAGCAGTAATAGCGCTCACTTTACCGTCGAAGATAGCAGCAAGGATCTGCTGTTTCTTGTCAGGCTTGATGATCGGACTTCTCAGCAGAGCTACTACGTCCGGGTTGGTTTTGGACAACTGTTGCAGGAACTGCATATCAGTGTGTACAGCTTCCAGCTGACCCTTTTCGGAGGACAGATCTACCAGAGATTTTGCGTAGCGGGATGCTAAACGGGGATTCTGCATATTATATATCTTTTGGCCTTTCAAGCTGAAAGCTACAGGAAAAGGACAATCATGTCATCTATCTCCTGTAGCTTTCGCCTTTCAGCCTATCGCTTTAGTTTAATTTGATTTCTCCTGCCAGTTCTTTGATGTAGCTTTCCTGAGCTGTTTTGTCAGTCAGTTCTTTGCGTAACACCTTCTCAGCTACTTCAATTACCAGTTTACCTACTTGGTTTTTCACATCTGTCAACGCAGCCATCTTCTGGTTGTCGATAGCAGTGTAAGCTTCGCTGATGATTTTCTTAGCTTCCGCCTGGGCCTGAGTTTTAGCTTCGCTGAGGATCTGATCTTTAGCATCTTTTGCCTCTTTCAGAATCTTGCTTCTCTCAGCTTTTGCCTCTGCCAGTACGTGCTCATGTTCAGCTTTCATCTGAGCCATTTCTTCCTTTACTCTTTCAGCAGATGCGATAGCATCAGCGATAGATGTTTCCCTTTCTTTCAGCGTAGAGAGGATTGGTTTCCACGCGAATTTCTTCAGGATAAGGAATACTATTACGAATATGATTAATGAAATGAAAAACAAGCCTAACGCGGGCTGTAACAGATCCATGAGTATGAATATTTAATTTGTTCGCAAGTTGTTTGATAAGCAATCAGGATACACATCCTTAAAGTGAAGATTACTGCATCCTTTGCCCTGTGCGCCAGATGCAGTAATAAGTTAGCCTTACAGCACTACTGCCAACAGACCAGCGATAACGCCGAACAGGGCAACACCCTCTACCAGCGCCGCAGCCAGGATCATGTTTGCACGGATGTCGTTCGCAGCTTCTGGCTGACGAGCGATAGACTCCAGCGCGCTCTTACCGATGTTACCTACACCGATACCAGCTGCGATAGCAGCGATACCAGCACCGATAGCACCACCAGCTTTAGCCAGACCTGCTGAAGCAGCAGCAGCAGCAGCAGCTTCAGGAGCAGCCTGCAATAAAACAGTTAAAATTGCCATAATGAATGTGTATTTATAATTGATTACTAATTTGTCCTAATGAAATATATTAATGGTGCTTGTTGTCACCTGCATGATGATCATCGTGGTGAGCCACTTCCATACCCTGACCGATGAATACCGCTGTCAGGTTAGCGAAGATGAATGCCTGGATAAAAGCAACCAGCAGTTCCAGCATCATCATGACGATGTTGAACAGGATGGTGATCGGTAAGAAACCGTAACCAGCCGCCTTGTTGATGGAACCAAAGATGAATACCAGGGAGATAATGCTCAGGATGATGATGTGACCTGCCAGGATGTTGGCAAACAGTCGGATCATCAGAGACACCGGCTTAGTGAAGATACCGATGATCTCTACAGGCACCAGGATCGGTTTAACCCAGCCTGGAACCGGTGGGTTCAGTATGTGAGACCAGAAATGCTTATTAGCACTAACCATAGTTGCAATAAAGCTGATCAGCGCCAGGGCGAATGTCACAGCAATATTACCGGTTACGTTAGCAGAACCTGGTAACAGACCCAGCAGGTTATTGATTAATATAAAGAAGAAGAAGGTCAGAATGAACGGAGTATAACGTTCTGCACTGAGACCTGGAATGTTCGGTTTTACCACTTCATCACGGATGAAGATGATCACCGGCTCCAACAGGCTCTGCAAACCTTTAGGCGCTTTCTTGGAACCTCTTGTTGTATAAGCTTTCGCTACAGAGGTCATCAGCCAGATCAGCAGGATCGCTCCGATGATCATGGAAGTGATGTTCTTCGTGATAGACAGATCGTAGATTTCAGCTCCGGTCGGATTATCATTTGCATCTACTGCAATGATCCTCTCGTCAGGATACTTTGACTCTTCGAGCCTCTTTTCCTCACGGTAGTGCTTGTTTACCAGACGATAACCTTCATGAGACGCATGGCCATGATGGAACGCTGAGGAAGAAAAGCTGCTGATGCCTTTCTCTTTGCTGTAGATAATAACAGGCAGAGGCAGAGTCACATGTGACTCTCCAAGGCTGAACAGGTGCCAGTCATGGGCATCCTTAACGTGGCCAAGAAGTACCTCTTTGGCGTCAAAACCCTTCTTCGGCTCCTCATGAGCTTCTGAAGTATTCGCAAACGTGTTAAAACCGCTTATGCAAAATGCAAGAATAAGGGCTACCAGTCTATATTTGGACAGAGTGTAGGAAATCACCGCTTTCTGAAATTTTGCGCAAAGATAGCAGTTTTATTATCAAAAAGGTGAGCGATTCCAAAAAATATATACAACTAAAGAGGGACCGTCGAAAGCGGTCCCTCTCGCGCATAACATATTGAATTATTTACTTAAATGAAACATATTTCTGCTCAGCGGCTACAATTAAATTGAAGAATTCTTTCATCTTCGGGAACGCTTCCGGCTGTATGTTGTCCCGGATATTTGTTTGAAACACCCGCTTGATTAACAACTTATTAGGAGCAGGTTTAATATATGTCAGCTCATATTTCATATTCCCGAAGCTCGCCTGCACGTCGGAAGGTACCTGATCAAAGGCTTTTCCCGCCGGCAGCTCTATCTCCACTTCCGTGTTATAGCTGTCTACATTCTCATACTTCCAGTACTCAAACGGATACTGACGTGCTTCGTTATTGAAGATATCCACCGTCGCTACTATGTCCAGTAACGGCGGCTTCAGCATACTCAGGTCCCCTACGCTGATGACGTCATTCTTTACTGTATAGGTTTCATCCATCGTCACCGTATCACTCAGATTGTCCAGGTTCCGGAAAGCAAACTTCTCCAGTGTCACCGGATTACGGAACTGTCCGGACACCGCTTCCTGCAGATCCTGCTTCAGCTCGTCCTGCGCTTTTTCGCCATAACTGTTGCGAAAACCGGACGCGACCTCCCCATTGGTAGTCACCACCGTATTAATATGCAGGTCAGCGTTATCTACCAGGATCTTACTACGACGATGCTTGATGACGTTGAAGTTAGCTGTAGGCTCATATAACTGTATGAGCTCTCCGCTTTTATACTCATAAGGAATATTCAGTACCTGTGCCCCTGCCAGACTCTGTGGCATCGCATTGAATGGCAGGTGATTATCCGTCAGTTCCAGTGTACGGTAGTTCGCCCCATCCTTATACCTTGCTACACAATGGTTAAACTCCATGGATGGCAACTGCATACTGCGCTGACCATTACCACGGGTGCTCACCAGTACCAGGTTAGCATCCATACCCGCCTTACGGGCAAACGATACAAATAACGCTGATAAATCTTTACAGTCACCCAGACGGGTATTCAGCGTTTTAGAGGCTCGCTGTGGGATGTAAGCACCCTGTCTGAAGGAAACAGAACTGTAGCTGATGTTTTTCTCTATGTAATTGTAAATACGCTGCGCCTTCTCATACTCGTTCAGCCCTGCAATACCTGAAGGGAATATCTCTTTATAGGCAGCATTGATGTCAAAGTCTTCTTTGGATTGAATACGTGTGATATCGCTGTACCACTCCGCAATATAATCCCAGGACTTCACAGTAGACACGTGCAGTACACTACCGATATCGCTTGCTGACGGACTATAACTTTCCTCCTTCAACACCGGCAGATTCTTCATTTCCCACGTATACAAACGGAAGTTCTCATGCTTGCTTTCCACCGGCTTGATTCCATTCACATTATTGACCAGCTCATAGTAGATCGGCACCTGGTCTGCTACCAATACGCTATACCTGGCCGTCAGCGTCGGATTGAAGGCTGAGAAATAAAATTTATCCCAGTATTCACGTCCCAGACGACCGATCCCATAACTACTGAGTTTATAGCTCAGGTACACGATATCGCCTGGTTCCAGACGGGTATATACCAGCTCATTGTCATATGTCTCAGCAGGTATCTTCGCACCACTCGCCTTCACCACTTCTGCTTTAACAATCGTCAGATCTTCATACACACTGTTGTAAGGAATACGGATTTCCTTCCAGTAATCCAGCCCTTCTTTGTTGTTGATATAGACCGCAGAGTTCATCACGCGTTCACTTGCGCCTTCTCCATACAGCACGACTTTATTGTCATTGAATACGTAACTGTAACTCTTTGCAGTGTCTTTCTTAGACTTCAGGTATTTACTGATCTCTGCATAGTAATCGGTCTGCGGGAAGTAACTGAACACATCCGGTTTATTTTCCAGTTCACGTATTTTCTCGCGATATGTATAAGCGCCGGAATACAGGCTCAACGCCTGTTTGTAATATTCAAGCGCCTTCTGCTTATCCCCTTTCTGTAAATAAGCACTGGCAATATCACCCAGCGGCTGATGCCGGTAAGGACTGATCTGATGTTGTATCTGCAGATAGTAGATGGCAGAATCATATTCCTGCCTTGCAAAGAAATGTTTTACCAGCGGCTCATACACATCAATATCATAAGGCGCCATAGCCGCCATACGTTTCAATGTCGCCACTCCTTTTGCCATTTCATTCTGCTGAAAATACACATTCGCTAATTCATACCCAAGCTCACTGTTGAAATACGACGATTGATAGGTCTCCAGTACTTTCAACGCTTCTGCGGGTTCTTTTACCATCTGCATTTTGTACTGATACATGATCGTCGCTATCGCCGGATGCGATGGATACTTTTCATACGCAGTCTTCAACAATGCAATCATGCTGTCTATGCGTTGCAGATAAGCATTCAGATATAATTTCTTCAGTACAGTTGTAATCTTCTCGCCATTCGTTGCTTCCATCTTATTCACAAGATCGAGCGCTTCACTGTACTTCTTTTCCTTTTCCAGCTGACTTTCTTCCGTTGCTCTTACCTGGTAGTTTTCAGGATCCAGCAGTTTGATTTTCTCTGACAATTCTGAAATAGCCGTTCTGTCGTATTCATAAGACAAGCCCTCTATGTATTGATACAATACCAGCGGATTCTCCGGATACTTTACAAACAGACCATGCATGGCCTCCTTGGCCTTATCATGCTCTGTATTACGGGTATATACTTTAGCAAGCAGCATTGGAAAAATCGGATCCTGCGGATACTTTCCCATCTGCTCTTTAAAGTACACTTCTGCAAAATGCGGCAGTCTGATTACGGCATCCGTGCTTTTGTCAACCTGGTATTCCTGCAGATCGCTGGTACCAGTGATCCCCTTTAATGGTGCATATTTATCATCTGTTAAGCGAACTATAAAATTGGGTATGTTATCATTGGTAAAACCGATCTGTACCAACACACGGTTATATCCTTTTTTCAGATGACATCTGGCGCTGTATTTATCCATTTCTGTGGTCAGCTCTTCCTCTTCTGACATGAGCAATTTATCATTGACCCATACCTTCTGAGAACCTCTGCCTCCTGTGGAAATGATCGCATCTTTATCTGCATCCGCGTACACAAATGTCTGCGCATATCCTACGCCCGTTTTGGAAGCGAATAATGAACCCACAAATGACCATCCGGCATCATCTGCAAATAATGGCTTAAACCAGTCTATAGTAGTATTGTTGTAAGAAGAAAAGCCCTTACCAGCCTTAGATTCCTTTACAGGGGCGTAGTCTTTATTGAAACCACTTCCGCTGATGTTATCAAACACGCCGACAAACTGCCAGTTACGTAAGGCGCCGATCCTCGCATAATACCATTCAGCACTGTCCCGGCGCTGTCCGTGAATAAAATGCAGCCCTTTGTAGTAAGTAGCGGCAGCTTTCAGTGAACCATTGAAGCGGGGTTCATTGAGAATCCTGTTGAGATTGGATAATTGTTTTCCGGTCTTGAACCCATATTCGCCAAGTACAGCATCATTAAACCACAAGGCATATACGTAAGGGTTTACTTCAGTCAGTACATCCAGGGGATTGGGATACTTGTCAAGAAACGTTTCACTGTTGCTTTCGTAAGCCTCCAGTAATATCAATGCCGCTATGGCATTGTTCTTTTTCGCAGGATCGCTTTTCAGCGCTTTCCTGAAATACTCGACTGCGCGAGTTTTGTCCTTTTTGTTAAGTGCGTCCCATGCTTTTTCATAATCTCCTGCGAAAGCGGCAACAAACGAGAAGAGCGATAACAGCGTACAGACAACAATAAACTTTTTAAAGCAGCTCATAAAATAGGTAGGGATTATAGTTGTTTCACTACCTCTAAAATAATGAAACTAGCTCATATTCACCCCTGTCTGCTTAAACTGCATGCTGTGTAACTTATAGTAGAATCCTTCCAGTTTCAGAAGCTCTTCGTGGGTACCCATTTCCCGGATCTCCCCTTTATCCAGCACAATGATCTTGCTGGCCTTACTGATAGTAGATAACCTGTGCGCGATGATGATAGAAGTTCTGTCAGATATCAGCTTGTCAATAGCGCGCTGGATCAGCATTTCAGACTCTGTATCTACTGAGGAGGTAGCTTCGTCTAATATAAGGATCGATGGATCGTACAATAATGCACGTACAAAGGAAATCAGCTGGCGCTGCCCCAGGGAAAGGGTACTTCCTCTTTCCATTACCTGGTAGTCATAACCGCCTGGTAACTGTAAAATGAAGTCATGCAGTCCAATCAGGGTTGCGGCCTGCTCCACCTGCTCCCTGCTGATAGCCGGATTACGCAGCGTTATATTTTCATACACCGAACCTGCAAACAGGAACACATCCTGTAACACTACACCTATCTTACTGCGTAACGCTTTCAGTGTAAAGTCCTTAATATCTGTTCCATCCAGCAGTATACGGCCTTTCTGTATTTCATAGAGGCGGTTCAGGATGCTGATAATAGTTGTTTTGCCCGATCCTGTATGGCCTACTATAGCGATGGTATCTCCCGGATTAGCGCTGAAGTCAATGTCTTTCAGCACATATTCGGCATCCTTATAGGCAAAATACACATGATCAAAGGTGATAGCGCCTTTCATACCAGCGGCATCTTTAGTGCCATTGTCGGCAATATGATCGTCGCTGTCCATGATACGGAATACGCGTTCGCTGGCCACCATTCCCATCTGCAGGGTATTGAACTTATCCGCGAGCATACGCAGCGGACGGAATAACATGTTCAGGTACATGATAAAAGCAATCATCACACCTTGCGTGACCTCATAGTTCAGCACTTTATTAGCGCCCCACCATACCATCAGACCAAGGGAAATAGCCAGTATTATTTCCACAACCGGAAAGAATACGGAGTAAGCGAAGATGGCGTCAATATTGGCAGTACGGTGTTCTTTGTTGATCTGGCGGAAGCGCGCATATTCACGTTTCTCACCAGTGAAAGCCTGTACGATGACTACCCCTGTCAGGTGTTCCTGTACAAAGGCGTTCAGTGCCGATACCGCATTTCTCACCCGGTAGAAAGACTTGTTGACGCTTTCCTTGAAGATGTAAGTAGCGATGATCAATACCGGGAAAGGAGAAAGACTTATCAGTGTTAAGCGCCAGTCTTCGATGAACATCACCACCAGGATGGCAATGATCATCAGCATATCGGCGATAATGGAGATCAGTCCTTCTGAGAAAACATCGTTAATGGCCTCAATATCGTTGATGGTACGGGTTGTCAATGTACCAATAGGCGTCTTATCAAAAAAGCCAAGGTTCAGGTGTACGATCTTTCTGTATACTGCCACACGAAGGTCTTTTACGACCGACTGCCCCAGCCAGTTAGTGAGATAGGAGAAATAGAAACGCATGACCGTTTCCAATAACAGGAGAATGACCTGTACGATAGTGATATAGATCAGCATCTGCATCACCTGACCCGCAATATATTTATCAACTGTTAGCTGTATCAGGTATGGCCGCATGGGCGATATAACGGCAAGTAACACCGTCAGGAACATCGAAAGATAGAACGAGCGCCTGTATGGAACTGCATAAGTGAATATCCTCCTTAATAAGCTAATATCAAAAACCTTCTTGACCGCTGTATTTTCCACCGTACAAAAGTATAAAGAAAAAGCCCTCCGGCAACATTGCCGGAGGGCTTTTTCTTTATTTCATAATTCCTTTACTTGTCTTCCTTCATGATCTGTTTGTAGGCCTTGATAAAAATAGCGCCCAGGTTTTTGTGCGGAGGCACATAGTCGCTGAACAGCTCCTTGTTACGGGCGTCGCCTGCAAAGCGTTTGCCCAATACTGCCCACATCTGTACCCAGTCAACATTCTTACCGGCACGGATCGTCTCGTCCAGGGTGCGGATAATCGGTTCATTCACGAAACGCGTACCCACCTGCTTAGAAGAGATGATATGTGCTTCAGGCGATTTCTGCAATACAATCGCAAGGTTATGATAACCACCACAGGAACCCAGTACAACAATCTTCGCAGAGCTCTGTAAGTTATCCAGTGTTGTATTCACATGATAACTGTGACCGCGGTGGATGAATACGGTCGGATGAATATCATTTTCATCCAGGTATTCACTCAGCTTTTCGATCGCTGTTTTATCTTCCGGCTCTTCCAGTGGCAGGTTGGCGTAGATGGTGATCGGCTTGCCTTTGGTAGACTGAATAGTTGTCCAGTATTTGTTTTTACTGATCTTCCACTCGCTGGCAGGGAAGTTACCCATGAAGCTCACGTATGAATCATGACCATCTTTATCTCCATAGAAGAATACCTGCTGGTATACACGGCCGCTATCGCTCAGTAATGCGTTATAAGTCACGAAGTTGATCGGGGGCAATTGCAGTTTGGCGGCCATCTGACTCGCTTTGGTAGAATCGCTGCCGCTGTTGTTTTCCGTATCGAAAAGACTGCCCAGCAATTCATAGATCACGGTACCTCTTCTGTCTTTCTTACGGGATACGAACGTATAGTTTTTCTGCACTTCTTCACGCAGGAAAGCCAGTAATTTCGGATCGCGGATACTACCAAATGAGTTGGCTACGTCCACCGCATCTTCCAGGTCTTCTGTTTTCTCAAGACTGCTCACATACTTCTTCATGAGGTAGTTTGCATTCTCCGGCGCCATTGACTTCAGGAAGTTGTCCAGGGTATTAAAACCGGCTGCCATAGCGATGAACTTTTTGAACCTGTCAAATTCCACCAGCATCAGCAGACTGTCTCCACGTGGAGGTTTCATACGCGCCATCATCTGATCGTATAAACCGGCGTTATTATGATTAGTATAACTGGAAGTATACAGCTCTTCCTGACCGTTTACAATCAGGTAGTACAGTTCTTCCGGGCTAAAGTCTTTTACAATTCTGAAACGCACATTGGCAGGCTCTTCATGCAGGTCGTTCATCTCACGGATGTAACGCAGGGAGCGTGCCTGCATATTTTCCAGCATGGCTTTCAGACCAATGATGTTTTCTCCGTTGTTCTTTCTGTGCTGCAGCACAATGGCGCTTTTCACCAGTTGTCTGAAGTATTTATCCTCATTTTCTACTACGGCAGAAAGTTTGTCCACGGTTGTTGTTCCTGCCATCAGTTCATCGATAAACGGAAGGATCAGTGTAGAATTACCGGAATTACCTATCTGTACGATCAGCTGTACGATCGGATCAGGATTCTTTTTAATGGCGGTAGCCACCGGCGTATATGAAGTAGCGTAAGTCAGCACCTGGTTAGGATACTTCCTGGCTACGGCTGCAATAACAGAGTCTGTAGCCGGATATTCCAGGTAATTGCCTATCTGGGACATCACCGTTTCCAGGTTATTGAAAGCAAATTTTGCAAACAATACTCCGCGGGCGTCTTTATACCCCGGGTTGTCTTTGAATGGCTCTATCATACGTTCACCTGCGTCGAAAGACAAAGGATAAACATAAGGTAGAATACTTTGACCCTTTATATCAGCCTTCATCATCTCACGGTAAGCGGTCACCATCACGGGCGCCTCCTCCGGGGCGATCCGGGTGTAGGTACGTTTGATGTTATAATCGTGGATCATCACATAGAGCCCGGACAGGTATTTGATCTTCAGACGATGGTCCAGGGCAGAATCCAGTTCAATCTGGGTCTGCATATCGTCAATCTGTTTGATGAGCGCATCCGTCACCTGCAGATTGATCGTCTGATCATCCGAAACACGTACCAGGTCGTCCGCCTTTCCGTCAAATTTCAGTGCGGCAGCCTGTTCTTTATCGATATTATCATGGAAACCAATTCGTCCGATAGGTATATCAATTTTCTGAGTCGTCTGAGCATGCACCAGGGTCACCTGTAGGGTAACCAGCAATAAGATAACAGTTATAAATCTTTTCATTAATGTAAATAGGCTTTACTCTTACTTTATAAAGCTAGTATAGCAAATTTACGACCAAAATACTACAGCGCCGCATTTCCGGCCTTTTAGGCGTATTTTTGAGCATCCAAAACAGTGAGTGTCACATGCAAACGTTTATCAGTGATCTATCCGGGAAAACATACCCTGCTTCTGAGAAGGTTCATTGCCGGGCTGTCAGCAAGAATGTCCTGGAGCTTTTACAGAAAGAGCACCCTCAGATTACCAGTAAATCCCACCTCGCAGTCTCCGAAATAAATGAGTACCGGCAAAAGTACCTGGAACACCTGTTTTCAAAGGAAATCGGTGCGTTGACGGAGATGGAGAAAATGGTGCTGGATAAGCTAAAAGAGCATCAGACGCTGACTGATAAACTGGATGACGGAGAAAACCCGGCCACATTTTCCTTCGGACAGCGGGTAGCCGATAAGATCGCTTCTTTTGGCGGTAGCTGGACTTTCATCATTTCCTTCCTGGTATTCATTCTGCTCTGGATGGCGGCCAACATTTACTGGCTGGCTAACAAGGGCTTTGACCCCTACCCTTTTATCCTGTTGAACCTCATTCTGTCCTGTCTTGCTGCCTTACAGGCGCCGGTAATCATGATGAGCCAGAACCGGCAGGAAGAAAAGGACCGTCAAAGGTCGAAAAACGATTATATGATCAACCTTAAATCCGAACTGGAAGTAAGGATCCTGCATGAAAAGATCGATCACCTGATCCTTCATCAACAGCAGGACATGATGGAGATACAGCAAACACAGCTGGAAATGCTGAATGAAGTGAACCAGGCATTGAAAAAAATCGCGGGAAACGGTAATAACCATAAACATACGAATGAAAAACCTGTTTAATAATACTATAATACCATAGACAAAGGCAGGCAGAAATGCTGTACTTTTGGACTACTTATATCCCTGTACTGTTCTACGTTGTGATCGAATTAACAATTAGATAATGTTAATTTTTCATTAATAGCAAAGCCGGCGTTATAATTTTGTGTCGTCTTTAAAAAGTCAAAGTATATGATAGACCAAGCGGTTGCAGGTAAAATATTGGTGGTGGACGATGAAATCGACATTCTGGAAATTATCAGCTATAATCTGAAGTCTGCAGGATATGATACCATTACGGCAAAGGATGGCAGTGAGGCTGTACAGAAAGCGAAAGTATTCCGCCCCGACCTTATCATGCTTGATATCATGATGCCAAACAAAAACGGTATCGATACTTGTCGGGAAATAAGAAAATTGCCTGAATTTAAAGATACGATGGTGCTGTTCCTGACAGCCCTGAATGATGAAAAATCAGAAATTGACGGTCTGAATATGGGTGCAGATGACTACATCGCAAAACCAATCAAACCAAAATTGCTGGTAAGCCGTATCAACGCGCTTTTCCGCCGTCTGCACAAACCTGAAGATACACAGGTACAGCTGGGCGATCTGATCATCGACCGTGAAAAATTCACTGTAACATACAAGGGCCAGGAAATCATACTGGCTAAGAAAGAATTTGAGCTGTTGCAATTACTGGCCTCAAAACCCGGCCGTGTATTCCTCCGCAATGAGATTCTCAATCAGGTGTGGGGTACGGAAGTGATTGTAGGCGATCGTACGATCGACGTACATATCCGTAAAATACGCCAGAAAATAGGTATTGACCTTATCACCACTGTTAAGGGAGTTGGTTACAAGTTCGAAATGTAAGCCGCTACTCAGATCTCTACCATTTAACCACCATTATTCGTAACGGCGATACGCTAACGGGTATTGCGTATCCAGTCTTGTGTGTTATGTCAAGTGAAAAATTTGGTTTAATTTCCCGCTATTATAGCAATTACTCACTATGGAGTATGTTTAAAGCCAAAAATCTTTCTCCGCAGAAACTGGCAGGTTTTACTGCCCTTATACTTTCAGCCATCATTACGCTGGGCACGGTGCTGATCAATGCTCCGTGGAAGATCGTTCTGATAGCTTTTTTACTGACGTTCCTCGTCTCTTATTACCTGTATCTGTATACGTTACAGAACTTTATCTACAGGAAAATAAAACTCATTTACAAATTCATTTACCAGACCAAAGCGTCCAAGAGGGAAGAATTCTTTAACAAGAATATCCTGCCCCTGAAAACGATCGAAGAGGTAAGTGAAGATGTAGAGAAATGGGCCAGCCAGAAAAAAGAAGAACTCGACAACCTTCGCCGTAATGAGGAATTCCGTAAAGAATTCCTGCTCAACCTCAGTCATGAGCTGAAGACGCCGATCTTCGCCGTGCAGGGGTATATCCACACACTGCTGGATGGCGCACTGGAAGATCCGAATGTGAATAAGCTGTTCCTGAAGAACGCTACCAAAAATATCGACAGACTTTGCCGTCTGATTGACGACCTGGACGAAATATCCAAACTGGAAAGTGGTGAAATGACCATCAACGCGGAGAACTTCGTTATCCAGGATCTGATCAAAGACGTATTCGATACCCTGTCTCTCAAAGCCAACACCAAAGGCATCAAATTCAACGTGAAGAAAGGCTGTGAAGCACCGATACACGTATTAGCCGATAAGGAAAAGGTAAGACAGGTACTGATCAACCTCGTAGATAACTCTATCAAATACGGCCGTACTGATGGCCATACCGTCGCCAGTATCTATGTAATGGACGACAAACGAGTATTGATGGAAATATCTGATGATGGTATCGGTATTGCAGAAGAACACCTCCCACGTGTATTCGAACGCTTCTACCGTACAGACAGAGCCCGCAGCCGCGATATCGGCGGTACGGGTCTGGGCCTGGCCATCGTGAAACATATCATTGAAGCACACGGTCAGACCATCAACATCCGCAGTAAACCTGAAATCGGCTCTACTTTCGGCTTTACACTGGAATCAGGAGAATAAACTTAGAAACGGTATTGCAGTCTGCAGGTAAACACATTATCCGGCAGATCATCTGTATATCCCTCTAACGAAGTCCCTTCATTCTTCACAATGTCGTAATACAACATCACCTTCATATTAGGGTTGAAATAATGCACATACCCCAGTCCAAAGGTATTGTAACGGATATCCGCAGCTGACATTCCACTGCCGGTTGCGCCGATCTCTTTCCCTTTTGCCTGTTTGTTAGGATCATACCAATCGTATTTTAGTACGATCAGATCTCTCGGATTACCAAGGTTTTGCATATAATACAGATACGCTCCATCAAACTTACGGATATACAGTGGTGAATTGACCCCTCCACTGGCGGGAATAGTTCCCGGCGTCTCTGAAGTAGTGGCAGTAGCTGTCTGTGTACCACGCAGGTACTCCAGACGGAATTCAGTCGCTCCCTTGCCCTTTCCGTTCGGGATACGCAATTGCATATCTGCTCCATAGTAATGCCTTGGAGCAATCTTACCCATATTGGTCGCTGTAGAGTCAACATAATAAGCAGGTTTGCCCGATTGCAGCCCTGTTCTGTAGATATTCCGGGTGAACTGCTCCATCCCGCCATACAATATGGAAACAGCTCCGGATAAGCGCCAGTTACGACTATTCAGTTTTATCGGTTTAACCGCCCAACGGGTGATGATGTCCTTATGACTGTCAAAGTCGCTGGTTGCTGTAAGACCTTGTCCATTGAACAGCCCGACGTCTATCTTCATAAACTTCAGCGGGTGATTAGGACGGCGGGGTTCAAAACTCACCATGGCCCCGATATCACGCTCCGTACGCATCAGAATCTGCGACATACGGCCACGTTCAGGGGTCTCACGATCTCCTGATGACAGATTCACTTCATAACTGATCGGACGGGCAAACATACCCGCCGTCAGGGAAAACACATCCCATTTATTTTCGAAAATACGGCCGAAGAAGTCTCGGATAAACACCCCTCTTTCTGTTCCATCAAACTGGAAAGCGAATTGCACCATCGGCATATGATCGTCATTATAACGGGCATAATCCAGGCGAAAACGGCCACGGCGTAAAGAGAACCTGTTATCTACCTCATCAGGAAAATTCCCTGCGGCGTAACTGTTTATCCCCTTGTGTGTGGCATACTGAAACTGTGGCTGGATATAGCCACTAAAACGCACAGCGTCATACTTCTGATAAAGAGAGAACATGCCTTTACCCACGCTGGTGGTAGTATCGATCATGTCCATCAGAAACTGGCCCCGGGCAATCCCGGAACATAACAAAGGCAAGCAAATGATTGCCATATGTTTTAGTCGCATTCAGGAAAATTTGCGCAAAGCAACGGAAAAAGAATCTGATAACAAAAACTTAACAAACCAAACAGCTCGTCAGTTGTATAATTCCTCTAAATAAAAAGGGCTATCCGCCTCTAAGCAGGATAGCCCTAACATATTTTTATGCCCGGAGGCGTCGTTTTTAGAACTGCAAATAAATAGGCATCATGGTCTCGGAAGACTTCACCTGGATCAGGATCCAGAAGAAGATCACCATAATCGCCACATTCGCTACCACAGGTACCTTTGACAGGGACTGTTCTGTAAATACTTCCGTACGTTTCGGCAGGAAATGCAGTATAAAGCCCAGCAACATTACCCAGAATACTGCGGTGTAACCATTATAAAGCTCCAGCCAAACTTCCGGTTGAAAATCAAACGCTACCTGGTGCAACAGGCTCCAGGCGTCCTGGAAAGTGCTGGCTTTGAAGAATACCCAGCAGAAGCAGACGAAATGAAAGGTAACAATGATACCACCCACTTTCAGGACATTCCCCAACCAACCGGTAGCACCGCCACCGCGTTTCTTCAGCCAGTCCAGGCGTACCTTATCTACTGCCAGTGCGCCACCGTGCATCGCTCCCCAGAAGATGAAATTCCAGTTCGCACCATGCCAGAAACCACCAATCAGCATGGTCAGTCCCAGGTTAATGTACTGACGGAACTTCCCTTTACGGTTACCTCCCAGCGGGATATACAGATAGTCTCTCAGCCAGGAAGACAAGGAGATATGCCAGCGACGCCAGAACTCTGTAATATTGGAACTCTGGTAAGGAGAATCAAAGTTTGGCGGAATCTTAAAGCCGGTCCAGCGGGCGATACCTATAGCAATATCAGAATACCCCGAAAAGTCACAATAGATAATCAGCGCATAACCATATACACCGAGCAGACATTCCAGACCGGTGTGTTTGGAAGGATCATCGAAAATATATTGTACAAAGTTCTGGTAGATAAAGTCGGAGATCACCATCTTCTTGAACAGACCGGCCATGATCAGGTACATCCCTTTTCCGATGTCTTCGGAATTCAGTTCATACGGCTTATCGATCTGCGGAATAAAGTCATGTGCCCTTACGATCGGTCCCATCATCAGTTTAGGGAAAAATGACAGGAAGAAAAGGTAATCCATGAAACTGTCCACCGGCTTGAATTCTTTCCTGTATACGTCTACCGTATAACTGAGGTTCTCAAATGTATAGAACGAAATACCGATTGGCAGCATCAGTTTCAGGAGAGGAATATCTCCGTTGGATACCTGGTTGACGATACCAATAAAGAAGTCGGTGTACTTGAAATAAAACAACAATCCGAGGTTCAGCACGATACTGAGTATCAGCAGCCCCTTTCGTTTTCGGTCATCTTCTGACTGGTAGATCCAGCGGGACAGATTAAAGTCAACGATCGCTGAAAGAATTACAAGCCCGACAAACATGCCGCAGGCTTTATAGAAGAAATAAAGTGAAAAGATGGTGAATACAGCCACCCTCCCTTCTTTACTTCTGGATACCGCCAGGTAGCAGAGTAAAAAAGTGGCAAAGTAATACAGGAAAAAAGCGCTGTTTAACAGTAATGGATCATCTTTATGGTACAGTAGGATATCCAGCAGCTTATTTACATCGATCATTCAGCGATATTTTTATGAGTCTTTTCTACTTTTAAATATTTGTCGTAGCTGTTCCGCAATGCCTCGTACAGCAATTTACCCTGCAACTGATACCCACGGGCGTTGAAGTGGATATGATCGCCAGACCAACCACCCGCGAAGGCTTTTGCCATCGTTTTATTAACGGCGTTGAAGTTCCAGCAGGCCAGTCCGTTTTCCCGGCAATAGCTCATCATTTGCTGTGTAACGACGGCTATATAAGGGTTCGGATAATATGCGATACGGTAATACGTCTTATATTTTTTACCCACCTTCTTCCGGAAAGCCTTTTTGCTGACACGCTTACACTCAGGAGGCGTGGTCATCACGATACAGGCATTTGGCTGATGCTTCCGGATCATATTCACGGCATCATCCATCTGTGTACGGAATACCTGTGAGTTCAGTGCGCCATAGGCTTCGTTGGTACCCAGAGAAATAACAACCAGTTGCGGCTGCATTACCTCCATTTCGGAAATGAGGGTGTTATTGTTGTCGTTGTAATGCTGAAACATGGCTCCGTTGATCCCTACGGCGCTATACAGCACCCCATTATGCCCGTTCTGGAGTAATGCTCCATAAAAGCGGAATGGCGCTGTATTCTGACGGTCCCATCTTACCTGGAAGGATTGTACCGGCTCCGGAAAGGTAACAGAAGCCTTTCTCAGGGTTGTACCGGCGCCTTCAAACGGTGTGGCGGATATATCTACACCTGCACCGGGGATCGTAACCGGTGCATCGTTCGGACCAGCATCATAAAACAGTTCTGCCTGACGGATATTGTTATCCATTTTTTCGTCGTCCTCCCGGCCATTATAGGCCAGTGCCGGCGCTTCATTCCTGGAAGTGAGCACGATAGCGCCCGGTCCCAGTATATCGGTAGACTTATTCCTGTCAATGATCTTGTCTACATCCCACCTGCCGGTACTGTTCCAGCGATAGTCTGAAGGACCATTTGTATTGGCAAGATTATAGGGGAATACCCATCCCCGGCCCGCGCTTCCAAAATCCTGTTGCAGGAAAAAAGCAGTCGTAAACGGAAAGAAGCCTGCCTGTATATGGGAATCTCCCAGGTGCAGAACAGATACTACGTTGCTATCAGCATGGTGCAGTGCCTTGAAAAAACGGTATAGCGCCGTATCCTGGGCAATAGTATTGCTCTGACCCGCAACGACGCTGCTGATGGTAGTCAACACTCCTGTAAATAAACTGATAATTCCTTTCTTACTGGCGTTCCAGCTGCTTATATTCATCCATCATCGCTTTATACAGCAGCGCCCCTACTCTGGCCGCTCCCTGTCGGTTAAAATGCGTGTAGTCCTTATTAGCCAGCACCGTGTCGCCTTCTACCCAACGGAT
This sequence comes from Chitinophaga pinensis DSM 2588, assembly GCF_000024005.1. Lineage (NCBI taxonomy): Bacteria > Pseudomonadati > Bacteroidota > Chitinophagia > Chitinophagales > Chitinophagaceae > Chitinophaga > Chitinophaga pinensis. Next base: position 1,460,240 of record NC_013132.1, on the reverse strand, counting down.
CATGGAATTGTGTCCACCCATTGCAGCATAAAGATTCCAGTAGGCGGCTCCGTGTCCCTTCGCCAGCTCATGCTGTACTTTGAGCAACGCAGTTACGCCTGGTGCGGTTACATAATTTCCACTTTTCTTGTATGATTTATCGGCTGTACTTATTACGAGGAAAGAAGCGTTTGGCAGGTCATTACGCAGTGAATCCAGTACCTTTTTCATTGGGTTGCCATACCAGGAATAATCGGTCAGCTCTGGTTTCCACAATACGTTAGCCCCATAGTGCAGTACGATCAGATCATAGGGATGTTCTGACTGCATCTGCTGTAAGAGTTTACCGGACAGCTTTCCCAACTCAATACCACTGATACCGCGGAAAGAGTAGTTGTCCACATAAACACCGGTGTCTCCTTCAAAGGAAACGCCATACAAGGGCGCTGCGCTACCGCCGGCCCATTTGATAGTCACCTGTTTTGAATTGGCAGAATCCACATGCAGAGACAGTCTGTTCACTGTCTGATGACCGGATAATGCATATGACTTATTATTTATGGAAATATTACCGGAAGCGGAAGGGCCATACAGCACGCTCACCTGCTCAAATTTGCTCAGACCGCGTTTTTTAACAGACTGGTATTTGATCCAGCTGGATTCTCCCGGCATAAAGGTGTGTCCGGAAATACCCAGCGGCAGACTGGCCGGTGGCAATTGTTTATAGCTATAATCTTTCCAGTCTTTAGAGAAGGTATGCGTGATGGTTGTTCTGAAACCGGCTACAACTGAGGTTACGGGTACAAAGCCAACGCCTTGTCCGCCAAACAGTCTTTGCAGACTGTCTCTCAGGTCTTCCGTGATCAGGTCGCCCTCAATCATGGAATCACCGAAGTAAGCGATACGTACTTTCTTTCTTTTTTTAGCTTTCAGTTCATCCAGCGCTACCAGGAAATGCTCCAGTCCTGCCGTAACAGCGCTGTCACTTCCTACTGGCGGATGATAATTCAGAATGCCTGTATAAGTAGCAAAATTATGAAAGTGATCAGGATCGGGTATAGCAGCTGCTGCAGCCAGACTGGCCGAATCTTCTGTTACATTTACAGCCGTATCCGTTGTACCGGGAACGGGTACTGTAGCATAAGCAGTGGTATCAATTTCTTCTGAAGGGGGTACAGGGGCGTCCTTTCTAACGTCGGCCAACAGGTCCAGGGGACGGGTTGTAAAATCTTGGATAGAGAAGCTGTTATTGATAAGTGACAACGCCACTAAACACACTAAAGTCCCCGCGGTGATGTAGAAAGGATAGGCAGATTTATTATTGCCGGACATAGCTGCTGAATCTGATTTGTTCGTATAAAAACTACAAACTATAAATTAACTCCCCGTGTATGCCATTTGCTCATCCAGTTTGTACAATTTATAGCGACTGATCATGCTTGTAACTCTTTTCACCCATTCATGGCCTGCGGACGAATATCCCGCATGGTTCATGTGTTTGAGCCAGAGTTTGTATTCAGTGTTTCCTTTCAATGAAGAGAACCACTTCTTTTTGCTCACCATATTCGCAAAGTAATCAAACGATGCCTCTGCGTTGGCGAACTCTTTGTATCTGGAGCGGTAGGCCACTCCTTTCTGTTTGTGAAGGGTATTACGTCCGACAATCCCGAAATGGTTGTGCAAGTATTTTGCATTCTTACTGGTCCCCATTCCCGACTCAAGCATAGCTACGCCCATTATCACACTTGCCGGTATACCTGTTTCATTCATAATACGGATAGCTGTAGGCTTGTACTTCTTCACATAATTAGTTACCGAACGTTGTGAAAAAGCCGAATTGCCTATCAGCAAAAGTATACCCAGCATTGCACAAAACCATCCCCTGCTGAACATTTTCTTACATGTCATGGCAGAATTGTTTTTTGTTTTGGCAATATAGTTGAAATATTTGTACAATATGACTATAACTTGTTAAAATTTAATAATCTGTTCTAAATTAAATTCCCGTCGTTTAGGGGCTCCTCTTCAGTTAGCACCAATCCCCCTTAACACCGTTTTATCAGCATCAAGGGGGATTCAGTTCTTTGTGCCACCCACTTAGTCAAATTCCATGCCAGTCTATTTCACCAGGCTGATCTTCAGCTCATTCAGCTGAGCCTGATCAATTGCGCTAGGCGCGTCCAGCATCACATCACGGCCGGAATTATTCTTAGGGAATGCTATAAAGTCTCGTATTGTTTCACTTCCACCCAGCAGCGAGCACAGGCGGTCAAAGCCGAAGGCAATACCTCCGTGTGGCGGTGCACCATATTCAAATGCTCCCAGCAGGAAGCCGAATTTATGGTTTGCCTCCTCAGGGCTCATACCGAGCGCTGCAAACATTTTTTCCTGCAGGTCACGCTGGAATATTCGGATGGAGCCACCGCCCACTTCTGTACCGTTCAGCACGATATCATATGCATTTGCCTTGATGTCTGCATATTTGGACAGGTCATTCATCCATTCGATATGCTCCGGTTTAGGAGATGTAAACGGATGGTGACGGGCTACCCAGCGGTTTTCCTCTTCAGCATATTCAAACAGCGGGAAATCGATCACCCACAGTGGCTTAAATACATTCTTGTCTCTCAGTCCCAGACGTTCGCCCATTTCCAGGCGTAACTCACTCATTGCCTTGCGGGTGCGTTCCTCTTTACCCGCCAGCACCAGGATCAGGTCACCTGGTTCTGCCTGACATTTTGCCGCCCAGCCCTTCAATTTCTCTTCATCAAAGAACTTATCGACAGAGCTTTTTATTGTTCCATCTGCATTATATCTCGCATAAATCAGACCACTCATGCCGATCTGAGGACGTTTTACCCACTCAGTCAGTTCATCCAGCTGCTTACGGGTGTACTCAGCACAACCTTTTGCACAGATCGCTACCACCAGTTCAGCATCGTCAAATACTTTGAAGTTGGCGCCTTTAGCGGTATCGTTCATGTTCACCAGCTTCATGTCGAAACGGATATCCGGTTTGTCATTACCGTAGAACTCCATTGCATCATCCCAGGTCATACGCGGGAAAGCATCCTCAAAACTGATACCCTTGATTTCCATGAAGATATGTTTCATCATGTTCTCAAAGGTATTCAGGATATCTTCCTGGTCAACAAAGCTCATTTCACAGTCGATCTGTGTGAACTCCGGCTGACGGTCAGCACGTAAATCCTCGTCACGGAAACATTTTACAATCTGGTAATATCTGTCATAACCACTCACCATCAGCAGCTGCTTGAAGGTCTGCGGAGACTGTGGCAACGCATAGAACTCATTAGGGTTCATACGGCTTGGTACCACGAAGTCACGTGCACCTTCTGGTGTAGACTTAATCAGGAAAGGGGTTTCAATATCCATGAAACCTCTGCTGTCCAGATAGTTACGCGCAGATCTGTTTACACGGTAACGCAGTTCAAGGTTCTGCTTTACGATGTTACGGCGCAGGTCAAGGTAACGGTATTTCATACGCAGCTCATCTCCACCATCCGTATCATCCTGTACAGTGAAAGGAGGCGTTTTAGCTGCATTTAATATAGTAAACTCACTAATCGTGATTTCAATATCACCCGTAGGAATATTTGGGTTTTTATTAGAACGCTCAGTTACAGTACCTTTTGCCTGTATAACGAACTCACGGCCCAGCGGCTGTGCGTCCAGCTGATCATTGAAAGACTCTCCGAACAGCAGCTGTGTAATACCATAACGGTCACGCAGGTCGACAAATGTGATACTTCCGAATTTCCTGATTGTCTGAATCCAGCCAGACAACGATACCTGTGTGCCCTGATGCTCGAGTCGTAGTTCGCCGCAAGTGTGCGTTCTGTACATATAATTATATTATAAAGTTCAACTTTTTGTTTTCCGGGGGGTCGAGGCCCAAACGGTGGGCAAAGATACAGTTTGCCGCCAGCATTTCTAACCCTTATACCTGTTAAAAAAGCGTTTAATGTCTGTATCTGCCCGCAGCGGCTCTTTTTGCAGGATATGTGCCACAAATTCCGCTGCCATAGCAGGCGCCAGGGACGAACCTTTGGTACCAAGCCCGTTAAATATACCTAAAACCGGTGATTCCGGATGTAGACCCATCATCGGACGGCGGTCTGTTCCTGAAGGTCGTACTGCCGCCACATGATCCAATACTTCGTAGGGCACTTTCAATAACTGCTGTACCCCCTTTTCCAGGTATTCCCGCTTATCCGGCGTAGGTGCTTCATCCGGGAAGTCCCAGGCAAAAGTCGATCCTACCCAATACATCTCTTCTTCCCGGGGTACCAGGGACACACTTCTCTTTACAATATCGGGTGTGGAAAAACCAGGTACTTTGATATTCAGCACCTCTCCTTTGTTCAACAGGAAAGGGATGTAGTTAAACCAGGGATTATTGACGATAGCCGCCCCTTCGCAGAAGATCAGGTAGCGGGCGCTGATATCGCCATAGGTGATGCCATCAGCATTTACTTCCAGCCTGGAAAGCTCCATTTTCTCCTCTAGCAGACTATTATGTGCTTTCAGATAATCCCGCCAGGCGGGTAACAGTTTACTGAGAACGACCGTGCCCCCTTTCACAATGGCAGCGCCAAAAGGCTGATCCAGCCATTGCTCATAACGGGCGATCCGCTCGTCTGACGGATCTTCCATATAGGACAATCCCGCCGTCCGCTCCATAAACGCCTGTTTCAGCTGTTCAGATGGCAGTACATTATAGATATCTCTTTCTTTGAAAACGGTAATACCCAGCAGGGCTTCCAGTTCACGGTAGACCTTGACCGCTACCGGATATATTGCATCATACTCCCAGGCGACAGTAAAACGACGGCCAGATACGGGGTTGACTACACCCGCCGCCACGCGGGATGCACTATTGGGTTTATATTCATCCATGACCAGTAATGACTGTCCCGCCTGCATCAGCGTATAACTCAGGACAGTACCGGCAATACCTTGTCCTATAATCAGAAAATCTACCTTCATTTGGGCTGCAAAATACAACCCTTTCCGGCTATTCTGCCCGGAGACTCTTCACAGGATTCATCAGCGCCGCCTTTACCGACTGGAAACTGATAGTCAGTAAAGAGATCGCCACTGCCGCCAGTCCTGCCAGCAGAAATACCCACCACTGTATCGCTACCCGGTAGGCATATTGCTGTAACCAGACTGACATCGCCCACCAGGCAAAGGGGAATGCAACTACACAGGAAATCAGCACCAGCTTCAGGAACTCTCCGGATAATAAGGTAGTGATACTGGCGACACTGGCCCCCAATACTTTTCTGATACCGATCTCTCTTGTTCTTCGCTCGGCAGTATAAGCCGCCAGCCCAAACAATCCAAGACAGGAGATAATCAGCGCCAATATCGCAAATACGCGGGATAAGCGGTTTACCAGCATTTCCGACTGAAACATATTATCGAACTGATCGTCTACGAAAGTATAGCCAAAAGGATAAGCCGGACTCGCCGCTGTAATAACTTTTTCAATCGCCGCTATGGCTTTCTCCGGCGCGACAGAAGCTTTCAGACGCAGATACATCACATTGGCTACCTGCGGCATATTATAAAACAATACCGGATCAGAGGTGCCATACATGTTGCCATAAACATAGTCTTTCACCACCCCTGTCACCGTCAGGAACAGAGGAGCACCATCATCCGTAGTCATCTCTATCGTTTTACCGATTGCACTGCCTGTGCCCATCTTTTTAGCCAGCGCAGCTGTAATGACAACTGATAATTTATCCGTGCTTCCTTCATTAAAGTCTTTTCCATCTATCAGCTGCATCCCCATGGTATTAAAAAAACCGGGACTAGCCAGTCTTGTTGACACCACCAGGTCACTGTTTTCAGGTTTTCCCTGCCAGCTCAGCGAACTGGTATTATTCCCGTCATACAGGGTAGGATGATCTGACAAGCCAATATTTTCTACTACCCCTGTTCTCAGCAATTCCTGTTTGATAGCATCATAGCGATTCAGCATATCTCCCTTCAGATCTATGCTGATCAGGCGCTCCTTCTGAAAGCCGATGTCACGACTCTTGACATAATGTATCTGTTGATAGATCACCACCGTGCAAACAGTCAGGATGATAGATACAGAGAACTGTAATACCACCAGCCCTCTTCTGATAAAACCGGCTCCGCCCAGTTTCAGATTAGCGCCTTTCAATACACTAACCGGGTTGAAAGAAGAAAGATAAAAAGCCGGATAACTACCGGCGATCAATCCACAGAGCAAGGTCACAACAAGCAGAGCTGCAATATGTACAGGATTACCTAATCCTACCACGAGGGTCTTACCCAGCAATGGTCCTGCAACAGGCAATATCAGCGCCAGCAATAATACCGCCAGCGCACAACCTGCTGCTGCCATCAGAATTGCTTCACCAATAAACTGCATCACCAGCCCTTTCTTATCTGCACCCATTACCTTACGTACACCCACTTCTCTTGCACGTTTTTCACTACGGGCCGTAGCCAGATTCATAAAATTGATACACGCGATCAACAGGATAATCCAGGCCAGTATGGAAAACATGCGGACATAGGTAATACGGCCTCCCGCCTGCTTACCGTTATCAAATTTGTTATACAAGCGCCAGTCATTCATACTGAATAAAAACAAATGATTGTTGGTTTCTTTCGACCTGCGCTGTACGAAAGGATAGAGTTGTTTATTAATCGCCGCTACATCTGCACGCGGACTCAGTTCTACGAATGTCAAAGGAGAACAGTTGGCCCATACAGACAACGAAGCTTTATTCTGCTGAAAAAAGAGGTCAAATGATGCCACCCATTCAAAACGAAATGAGCTGTTTTCCGGTTGATCTTTCATCACACCGCTTACCAGGAATTCCTGTTTGTTGTCTACTTTCACCCTTCTTCCTACAATATTCTTATCATCACCAAAGATGTTTCTGGCTGCCTGTTGCGACACAACAATGGAATATGGTTCTTTAAAAGCAGTAGCGGGGTTTCCTTCTATAAAGGGAATAGTGAACATGGAAAAGAAGGCGGCATCGACGTATCTGCCGCTGGCATATACGGGTTTATCACCGGTATTAAAAAGGAAGGAAGGTGAAAAGTCTGTCATACGGCAACTGTTCACGATACCCGGAATCTCCTCCCGGATAGCCGGACCTGCCAATCCCGGCGTAGAGCCGAATGTACGGATATCACCGGCGTAATCGGAGTTGGTCATCACCTCATACAGCCTACCCTTTTTGAGATGCACATTGTCATAATTCAGCTCATCTTCTACCCATAGGAAGATAACACCCGCACATACAATACCTATTGCTAAACCGAATATATTCAGGAAGCTGAAGGTTTTGTTTTTCCAGAGGCTGCGCAATGTGGCTTTCAGATAACTTTTAAACATGTTTGCTCGCTTTTATATGACATCTACCGGGAAAGGCCCCAAAAGAATGCCACTCAAAATACAACTGAATATCAATATCTTAAAAACCATCTATTGTCCGGTTTCGGTACAAATCTGTCCGGTTTCAAAAAAAAAGCGGATGGTTGCCCATCCGCTCTTGCTATCTGGATAAAGGTTTGTTCTACTCGGTCACTTTCACTCTGATACCTTCACTGTGTGCGCTGAACTCAGGCGCATACATACACTGTGCAGTGCTGATACCATTGCTGAAATTACCCTGGTGTGTTACAAACAGGGTGTATTCAAACACATAGGTACCTTTTGGCAAACTGCTAAAGAAGAAATTAGTACTTGCATCTTTCGTGCTTTCGTAATAGCTCACACCATTCTGCCATTTACTGTCACTGATGACGTTTTCAGGTTCAAAGCAGGCGGCACGCATATCTTTCAGGTGTACGTATTCCATGTCACGGTCAACACGCATTACCACACGCACTTTTACTTTGTTGCCCACTTTCAGACTATTGCCATCTTCAATCGCTGTCAGCACAGGACCGCTCGCAGTATTCTTATGGATGAATAACTGTTTCTCCAGTTTCAGCGGTGTTTCAGCACCGGTGATCTTATCCAGCTGCTCAAAATACTGCCAGTAAGCGGCGCCCCATGAAGGCTGTCCTTTGCTGCCTTTCACAGTTACAGCGATGTTGCCCATAGCAGGTTTTACCTCAGTTGTGTTCAGTTGTTTTTTGAAGTACCCCGTACCGGCTTCTGTTTTTTCTGTCGTACTGCTAACAGTCGTATTACCCGCTTTGATCGTTACTTCCGGTGTTGCGTCCAGCCAGTTGCTGCCACCCAGCAACATGGCATAACATGCATCAGCTGTTGCTTTCGTCGTATTCCAGCTATTCGTCTGTTTGTTTTTCAACAACCAGGTTTTCATATCACCGACTGCAACTGAATCATTGCCCACTTCTTTAAAGGCAGCGATCAGCATCGCCTGTGTTTCAACCGGTGCTTCATACCACCAGTAACCACCACGCAGATCCTTCCAGGTCATACCAGTTTCAGGATTATTAATCGCACGTTCTTTCAGGGAACGTACGATATCTGTCGCTGTTTTATTATCTCCGCTTCTGTTGAATACAAATGCGAGCATTCCCTGTTGATAGATACCCATCTTCGTCCAGTATTTCTTCGCCTGTGTGATATAATACTGATAAGACTCTCTGAATTCAGCAGGAAGGGGTTGCTGATCTTTCAGCAGACTACGGGTATACAGATAATGTGTTTCGATATAACCGATCTGCTGTGCATTCATATCTGCCTTCAGCTGTTTCAGCCTGTGGTAAGTATCATCGGTTGCTTTATCTGCATAGTGGATACCTTTGGAAAGGATATCATCTGCATCTTCCAGTTCTTTCTGTCCCAATGCGTCTAATTCACGCAGACGGCCTAAACCGGCAAGGATATATTGTGTGATATAACGGTCTTCCCACATGCCGTTGAACCATGGGAATGCTCCGCTGTTCAGCTGACGTTCCTTTAACTGTTCGATCGCTCTGTGTTGCTCGCTGCTCATACGTTGCAGATCAAACAGCAATGCAATACGTCTCTTCTGCTCTGCTTCATTTTTCGCTTCCAGTACCCATGGTGTTTCCTGCAACAATACTGATTTCAGTTCTTCATTTTTCTGCAGGTTACTCTGCAATGCAGCAGTGTCTGTTGTGCGCCATTTTTCAAACATACTTTTTACACCTGGCAATGTATTCGCGATATGCGAAGCAAGCGTATTTGCATAGTACCTGTTAAAGATCTGTTCAGAACATTCATAAGGATATTCCATCAGGTAAGGCAGTGCCTGTACAGCATACCATGCAGGATTTGAAGTAAACTCCAAAGTAAAGGCATGTTGCTGTAAAGTCTCAGATTCTCCGCTTTTCAGCAGCTTAGGCATGGTGAAGTTGCGCGTACCGTCGCCACGCATAGAGAGTGGTAATGTTTCTGTTACCAGCATGGTATTCGTCAGTACCGGTAATGCATTTTCTTCACCATCGCTGTATTTACCTGCCTGTGCAACTACACGGTATACCAGTGAACTGTTAAAGTTGAATGGTATCTGTACCGGAAAGTTTACAGCGGTGCTTTGTCCTTTCTCAACAGTGAAATGTTGTGTAGGGAATATGTTCTGGAACCAGCCATCTACCGGTTGCATGGTCGTTGCATCCAGCAGTTCCAGTCTTGCTTCACCATGTAAGGAGCTATCAGCCAGGTTGCTGATCTTCGCAGAGAATTCGATCTTATCTCCTTCACGCATGAAACGCGGTGCATTCGGCTGTACCATCAGTGGCTTCTGTGTTACGATGCTTGTTTCAGCAGTACCAAAGGCGGCATCTTTTGTATGCGCCAGTGACAGGAATTTCCAGCGTGTTAATGCTTCCGGAACAGTGAATTCAAACGTGATATTACCATCTTTGTCTGTACGCAGATCAGGCAGGAAGAAGGCTGTTTCGTTGAAGTTTTTACGTGGTTGGACTTTCGCTGTCTCTGCTTCTTTAGCAGCTTTTGTTCCATATCCAACTACTACAGATTCATTGAGTGCTCCCGGTGCTAGCGCCGCCTGATCGGCAGCAAACCCATTACCAGCTACTTCCATCTCTTTCGCCGGCGCTGCCGGAGCAGGTACTGCCATAGCAGCTTCCGCTCTCATTCCACCAGCAAGCGTTACACTCCTCTTCATCATCATTCTTCTTCTCTCCTGCTCATACCCTACTATGCTTATTTCCTGCTGTGTTGCATTTTTTTCCTGCAACAGTACATATGCACCTGATAAATACCAGTCAAACCAATTAATGTCATCATAAGAGAATGGCGTAGCCGGTGGAATTCTTCTATCTCTGATATCATCACGCTGTATAGCACGGGCTGCTTTGAAGTTATCTCCTGTCCAGTACCTGAATGCATCCAGGTAAGGATACAGGGATGGCGCCATCCAGTTCTGCATACGGAATTCATCCAGTGATGCATCATACATGGAGGCCAGCATTTCTGCAGCGACCCGTTCGCCTTTATACCCTTTTATCTGTACCTGCCATTTCTCTTTCTCACCTGGTTGCAGTTTATCGCGATGTGATGCGATCGTAATATCCAGGTCTTTGTTGGTCCATGGCACACTCACCGTTTCTGCAACGGTATACAGTCTGTTATCTTTTACAAACGCATACTGTAATACCACGTTTCCTCTGTCGCTTTCCTGTGCAGTATAGTCTTTGTTTTCAATGCTGCCATTGATATCAAAGCTGCTGAACAGTTCTTTCTTATCAGGATGTTGTGACAACTGTAATACATGTACATCTTTTGCAGAGGAACCGATACGCAGCTGTCTTTTTTCTCCTGGTTCGATACTTTTAATATCGCTGTATTTCCATACATACACAGGATAGGAAGGTTTCTTCGCCTCCAGGTCGATCACTTCAAATACCTGTTTCTGTGTTACTTCTTCACCATACTTATCTTTTGTACTCACTTTCAGTTCGTACCAGCCGGCAGCTAATTTCTGCTTACCTAATGCCACTCTTGATTGTGCACTGGTTGTAGCAGATTGCGTCAGCACTGCATTTTCTCTTGTCCAGCTTTCCTGCTCGTTTTCATCTCTGTAGATATCGTGCGGGAACAGTTTTTCATATTCCGCCTGCGGGATGATAAACTGATCCGGTTTATCCCAGTACCTGCTTCTCAGCAGACGTGCAGAAGGTTTCACCGGACTAACAGTCACCGCCACATCCGCTGATTCGAAATTGCCATTCAGGTTCTGTGTAACGATGCTGACAGAATCCAGGTCTTTCGCCTGTACCCTATCTGCCAGATTGATCCTCACTTCCAATGCCTGATAACCTGCATTCACGGTCTGATCACCGCTATGTGTTTCTCCGTTGAGATCTGTTACTGTTGCTGATACTTCATACGTGAAGATCGGCTTCAACGACGCTGGTATTTTCAGATCAGGTAATGCGGCAAAGGATATGTTGAATGTACCATCTGCACCTGTCTTTGTTTCTCCATGTGCAATCTCATGGGAAGCGCTCTGGTAAGGCATTCTCCACATCATCCAGGGATAAGGGAAACGTGCTCTTCTCACGATCCTGTATTCTACCTTTGCACCATCGATATTATTACCCGCATAAGCCAATGCTTTTGCCGTTACTTTTACGGAATCGTTCACACGGTAAGTACCACGTACCGGCTCAAATTCTACATAGAATTTAGGACGTTTGTATTCTTCTACGTTAAAGGTAGTATACCCTTCCCCGCCTGGTTCCTGGATATGGAATTCACCATTCAGACGGCCTGTTGGCAGTGTGAATTTACCAGCGTAAGTACCAAATTCACCGGTGGTCACTTTGATACTGTCTACCAGTTCTCCGTTTACATCATACAACTGTACAGTGGTATGCAGGTCAGTTACCACACGACTGCCTTTCTCTTTCTTTGCTAATACGATTCCTTTGAAATAAAGCGTTTGTCCCGGACGATAAATAGCCCTGTCGGTAAACAGGAAGCTGCTATGCTTATCCTTCATTTCATCGGACTCCTGCTGGTATTTATAACTATATACGTATTTGTGTTCGTCGATAAACAGGTCGTCATTCCCATTGACCCATTCCATTCTAACATACTCACGGTTATTATCCCACTTCACATCTATTGAGCCATCCTTACCTGCGGTGTATGTCTGAGACAGTGTCATTTTTTCCTTACTTCCTGTATTTTTCTGCGACCATATTTTTAATGTGGTACCAGGTAAAGGCTGACCCGTCTGACGATGGAGCGCGTAATATTTATTAGTGATATCACTTTCGTTATACTCACGCAGTATGTAACTGATGTTAGACACATGTACAAACTGTACTGCCAGCAGATTATCCTTCAGAGAGAATTCTTTTTTCACACTTGCCACAATCATATACATCCCCAATGGCAATGCATCTATTTTGATTTCGGCGGAATGTGAACGGTAATCATCAGCCCCTGTCAACCCCTGCTCCCAGGATTTAACAGGCTGCTTTTCCAGCATCAGCCTCCAGTAACGGTTTGTTGTATCACGATAATCGCTCTGCGCAGCGCGCAATGCAGCACGGAAATCTTCATCGATACGTACTGCTCTCAGATAGATCTTATCAGTATTACGGTAAGTGACCAGGGTACGGAAAGGCTGATCGGGGAGGTTTACCAGTTCCGTTTGCAGTTGCAATTGTTTGCGGCTGATATTTGCCAGCAGGTCGCCGCAACTGGCGCTACCCATTGATCCCGGCGCCAGTTTAACACCTTTTTCACACAATTCTCTGGCTTTCTTAGATGCTTCAGACGGGGTCATTCCATCGATATTCGCAGCATCTTTCTGATTGCTTTGTGTATAGTAATAACTCGCAAGCTGTGCGAGCACCTGCGTTACTTCCTTCTCACCTGCATAAGCCTGTTCCTGTGATTTCAGCAAAGCCAGGTAGGCTGCATCTTTTTCAGGCATTACAGATACCTGGTTCACATAGGCTGTTCTTTCCAGGTCCAGGTTCAGCAGTGATGTTTTTTCTTTCGCGTGCAGACGCATCAGATCCTGTAATAACAGGAGCGCTTTATATTGAAGGGAAACCGTATCGGTCGTAGTGAATGCATGTTGCATAAAAACAGCTGCCGGGGCAAATGCAGCAGGATCTGTCACTTCGAATTGATTTTCCGGACTGGTCACCAGGCTTTCTCCTGATTTGTAATACTCCAGCGCACGGTGTGCAAGCAGGTCATACAAGGTAGGACGCAGTTTACGTGTATTGCCTACCCCTTCTTTTATGATATCATTGTATTGGCTGATATCTGTTTTTTTCAGCAGTTCAACATCCTTCAGGGATGCTGCATAGGCTGATGCTATTTCACGATGAAGACGGGCTTCGCTCCAGGTGGATACATCCATGGAGGTATCGCCCTGTACGTCGGTGCGGTTGTACAATTCATACCTGTTATTCTGCAGGTATCTCAGCAGGGATTCCGCCTGTATACTTTTCAGTATTGCGCGGGAAGCCGGGGAAAACGACTGGGTTTTCCAGCGGGCTACCTGTCCATTTTCGGGGATACCGTCTTCTACCTCAGCTACATACCTGATTCTGTAGATGTACGTTTTAAGTAACTGGGATTCATGCTGTTGTTTTGAGGCATTTTCAGCAATGGCGTCCAGTTCCTGTAGGGCCGATTTGAATAGATTCTTGTCATTTAACTCTTTTACCTTCTTCCAGTGCGAGTCATAATTGAACTGTGCCATAGCGGTTGTACAGCTTAGGATTAATAAAATAAAAGCAATTCCGATTAAACGCATGTGGGATAGCATTTGATATTCAGTTTGTCTCCGGAACAGGATGCAATTTCTGCTCCTATTCCACAGGGTTCCGTTGTAAAAGTCAATAAAAATATGTTGGGGCGAAAAAAAAATCCTCCCACGGATTAAACCGGAGGAGGATTAATATCACATAATCTATTGATTATTATGCCTTAACAGCTTTCAGTACTTCTGCCATTGTTTTACCAATGTTAGCAGGGCTTTCTACTACGTGAACACCACATTCTGCCATGATCTTCATCTTAGCAGCTGCTGTATCGTCAGCGCCACCGATGATTGCACCGGCGTGGCCCATACGACGGCCCGGAGGCGCAGTCTGACCAGCGATGAAACCAACTACTGGTTTAGTACCGTTTTCTTTGATCCATTTTGCAGCGTCAGCTTCCATGCTACCACCGATCTCACCGATCATGATGATGCCAACAGTTTCCGGATCGTTCATCAGCAGTTCAACCGCATCTTTGGTTGGAGTACCGATGATTGGGTCTCCACCGATACCGATAGCGGTAGATACACCCAGACCAGCTTTAACTACCTGATCAGCAGCTTCATATGTTAAAGTACCGGATTTAGATACGATACCGATGTTACCTTTCTTGAATATAAAACCAGGCATGATACCTACTTTAGCCTCTTCAGCAGTGATTACACCTGGGCAGTTAGGTCCGATCAGGCGGCTGTTACGGCCAACCAGGAAGTTTTTAGCCCTGATCATGTCCTGAACAGGAATACCTTCAGTGATACAAACGATCAGTGCGATACCAGCTTCTGCAGCTTCCATAATAGCATCTGCAGCGAAGCCTGGTGGAACGAAAATGATAGAAACATCAGCGCCTGTTGCTTTTACTGCATCGTCAACGGTGTTGAATACCGGACGATCCAGGTGTTTACTGCCGCCTTTGCCTGGCGTAACGCCACCTACTACCTGCGTACCGTATTCGATCATCTGTGTGGCATGGAAAGTGCCCTCTGTACCGGTAAAGCCCTGTACAATCACTTTGCTATTCTTATTAACTAAAACACTCATCGCGCTTGGTTTATTGTTTTATAATAGATATCGGCAAAATTAAAGTCCTAATGCCAATTTCCAAATCAATCTTTTTTTAACTTATTCCGCCAATCCTGACTCTGGAACATTTCCATCTGCCGCATTTCTTTCGCGTCGCGGAGGAAATCGGATGCAAAGATAAAGTCATTCAGCTTCTCATCTTTACTGAAAATGATCTCTTTATTACTTCCTTCCCACTGCTTACGCCCTTTATACATATATACAATATGGTCGCCGCTTTCCATTACGGTGTTCATATCATGCGTATTGATCACCGTTGTGATGTTATACTCCAGTGTTAATTCTTTAATCAGCTTATCTATCAGCAGAGATGTCTGCGGATCCAGGCCCGAGTTAGGCTCGTCGCAAAATAAGTATTTGGGATTCAATACAATAGCCCTTGCAATACCCACCCTTTTCTTCATACCACCACTGATCTCCGCAGGGTATTTCTTAGCCGCATCTTTCAGCTGTACCCTTTCCAGACACTCCATGACACGGTTTCTTTTGTCCTTGATGCTACCCTTTCCGAACATTTCCAGGGGAAACATTACATTTTCTTCTACTGTCATACTGTCAAACAGGGCAGATCCCTGAAACAGCATACCGATCTGCTGGCGGACTTCCTTCTTCTCATGCTCGCTCATATTGGTAAAATCTCTGCCATCGTAGAGTATTTTACCTTCATCCACCGGCATCAGTCCCACCATACACTTCATCATTACCGTCTTTCCACTACCACTGCTCCCGATAATCAGGTTCACTTTACCGGTCTCCATCACGGCAGAAACATCCGGCAGAATGATCTTATCACCAAAGCCCTTCTTAATATTAACCAATTCAATCATAAACAATTACGAATTAGGAACCAAACTACAAAACGCTGAATAATGCCTTTCTTTCTGTCTGTAATGGGCGAATTTTCTTTATAACAGGAGTGCTGCCAGCAGGTAATCCATGAATAATATAAGGACGCAGGTCACCACCACCGCACTGGTACTGGCTTTACCGATCTCTAAAGCTCCTCCCTGTACATTATAACCATAGTATGAGGGTACACTGGCTATAATAAAGGCAAATACGAATGCCTTAAAGAGGGCGAAAAATATATTATATGCTCTGAAGTCCTGTCTGAGACCCTGCCAGTATTGTTCCGCTGAAAGGATACCTCCCAGTTCTCCCGCCTTCTGGCCACCCCAGATACCCAGGAAACCGGCAATGGCAATAAGACAAGGTATCATAATGATAGCAGCCAGGATCTTAGGCATGATCAGGTATCCTTTAGTATTGATACCCATGATCTCCTGAGCGTCAATCTGTTCAGATACACGCATATTCCCCAGTTCTGAGGCGATCTTGGAACCTACCACACCCGCCAGTACGATACAGGTCAGTGTGGGTGCAAATTCAAGTATGATGGTGTCTCTTACTATCTGTGCAATCGTTGATTTGGGAATAACAGGGCTTATCAGCTGATAGGCAATCTGTAGGGTGGTTACCCCTCCCATGAACATCGAAATAATCAGTACAATCCCTAATGATCCGATACCGATATCAACACATTGGCGCATAAACTCCTTCCAGAACATACGCATATTTTCCGGACGGGAAAACATGCCCTTGAGCATAAGCAGGTAGCTTCCGAAATGATGAAAGAATCTAAATTCCATAACTGGCCAAAGATAGGGAAAAATAGTTGGGACTACATAGCCCCCGGCGGGTTCCGGCTATTTAAGACTTTTCACCAGCAGGCGCTTCAGACTACGTTCGATGATCTCACCCATTGTCTTACAACGTGAAAAGACAGCATCGTCATAGTACTCTGCCAGTTCATGCCCCAGCTGACTTATTTTTTCGGGAAAGGACACCCGGTCCGTCATGATCACGTCTCTCAGGTCCTTTATGCGATGCCGTTGGGTTTTGATCCTGCGGGCAATAACAGAACGTTCCTCCTGCTGGTACTGCTTTACTACCTCCGCATTCAGGTGTTTCATCGCCAGTTCCACAAATACCCTGTTCTCCTTGAAAAACTGTGGCATATATAAGGTACGTTTGCCTTCATAGAACTGCTGGTCAAAATCGATTGCCCTGATCCGGAATTGTACATCGTCAAAATCCTGGGTAATGTCAAATACGAAATTGTAGGAACGCATGTCTCCCAGTAAGCGTACAAAACAACGCTCATTGAACTTGACGAATTCCTTGGCAATACGTTTAGGGTTAAACTCCGGCCGGTTCATATACTGTACGATAAACTGATCGCCAGGTACGCCGGCAATATGCTCTTCGATCAGCGTATTGCCATCAACAATAAAATTGATCACGTAAGGAGATAAGATGTGTTCCAGCTCCAGGCCGTAAATACGGGAAGCATCTGCCACTTTTATATAGAAGTAGTCATACACGTCATTGTATGTGTTACGTATCCTGATACGGAAAGGATGGGAATTACCAAAGGTGCAGAAATCAATACGCTCCACTTCCAGGTGTTCCTCCGCGGTGAAATCACCCCCTGCTTTCATAATAGAATAAATCCTCTTCAGGCCCGCGTGCAATTGCTGATGCATACTCTGCGGATAAAAAACTGACTCCCATAGGGTGTCCTTTCCATCCTTATCGTATACCGGAATGCTGTTATCAAAATAACGCATCTCCTCGTAAGAGACAGGTAATTTTACCTCTCGTTCGTATAATTTAAGATACCCTCTGAATGAAGGATTCAGCGGGAAAAAAGCCTTCTTTTTTGATATATGCTGCAAAACAATTAGGAATTAGCAATTAGGAATTAGGAATTGGTAAGCCGCAAAGCATCACTCAGTTCCAAACTTTTTATTAAGTTAATAACTTAATACCGTTATTAACTCCTATTCAGGACATTAATACAGAAATTCCTAATTGTTAATTCCTAATTCCTAATTCCTAATTGAAATTACTTCTTCCCGTCGCAACACTTATGCTGTGCATCCACTACCGCAATATTCACCATGTTCACAATAGAACGAACGGTGCTGCCCAGCTGAAGGATGTGCACGGGTTTCTTCATACCTAAGAGTACCGGACCGATCGCATCGAAGCCCGCTACTTCCTGGAGAAGGTTATATGCGATGTTACCTGCCGCCAGATTCGGGAAAATCAGCGTATTTACCTCCTGTCCCAGCAATTCACTGAAAGGATAACTATCCTTCAGGATCTCCTGGTTAAAGGCCATCGCCGCCTGGATCTCACCATCTACGATCAGGGTTGGATCTTTCTGTTTTACAATGTCACGCGCCTTTGCTACCAGCTGCGCTTCCGCTGTACCGCTGGAACCAAAGCTGGAATAAGACAACATCGCGATACGTGGCGTGATGTTAAATTGTCTTACTTCATTTGCTACCAGCAGGGTGATTTCTGCCAGTTCTTCCGCTGTAGGGTTGAAGTTCACCGTAGTGTCTCCCAGGAACAGCGGACCGCGTTTTGTATTGATGATATACATACCGGCCACGCGTTTTGCATTCGGCTCCATACCGATTACATGTAATGCCGGACGAATTGTATCAGGGTAGTTACGTGTCAGACCGGAGATCAGCGCATCCGCTTCTCCTGTTTCAACCAGCATACAACCAAAGTAGTTACGCTCACGCATTACTTTCTTCGCTTCATATTGGTTAAATCCTTTACGCTGACGTTTTTTGAAGAACAGTTCACCAAAATGATGACGTTTCTCACTCATTTCATCGCTCTTAGGATCGATGATCACCGTGTCATCCAGTTCGATACCGTTTTCTGCTGCCAGGTTACGGATACGCAGTTCATTACCCAACAGGATAGGATACGCAATACCCTCTTCCCTTACTACCTGTGATGCCTTCAGTACTTTCAGGTTGTCTGCCTCCGCGAATACAACCTTACGTGGGTCCTGACGGGCCTTGGTACCGATTACGCGGAACAACTGGTTATCCAGACCCAGACGTTTGTTCAGTACTTCCACATAAGCATCCCAGTCTGTAATAGGCTGCTGCGCTACACCGCTGTCCATAGCAGCTTTTGCTACCGCAGGGGCTACGTGGCTCAGCAAACGCGGATCCAGTGGTTTCGGGATGATATATCGCGGACCGAAAAACAGGTTCCTTTCATTGTAAGCCAGGTTCACGATATCCGGTACCGATTCCTTTGCCAGTTCTGCCAGCGCATGTACGGCTGCCAGTTTCATTTCTTCGTTGATCTGGGTAGCACGTACGTCCAGCGCTCCACGGAAAATATAAGGGAAACCGAGTACGTTGTTTACCTGGTTAGGATGATCTGAACGACCCGTACACATAATGACATCAGGACGGGATGCAACCGCCAGATCATAAGCGATCTCCGGATCCGGATTGGCCATTGCAAACACGATCGGATTATCCGCCATGCTCTTGATCATGTTAGGGGTAACCACGTTACCAACCGACAGACCAACAAATACGTCAGCGCCTTTCAGCGCTTCCGCCAGTTCAGTTACCGTAGAAGTAGTAGCGAACTGTTTGTGCATATCTGACAGATTAGGACGTGTGGTATTGATCACGCCATCCTTGTCAAACATGATGATATTTTCTTTGTTTGCGCCCAGTGACACATACAGTTTCACACAGGCCATGGCAGCCGCACCGGCGCCATTTATAACTATATTAACCTTGTCAATGTCTTTTTTTACCAGTTCCAGGGCGTTCAGCAGAGCTGCGCTGGAAATGATGGCCGTACCATGCTGATCGTCGTGCATAATAGGAATTCTCAGTTCCTTTTTCAGCCGCTCTTCTATCGCAAAGCACTCAGGACTTTTGATGTCTTCCAGGTTGATACCACCGAAAGTCGGTTCCATGGCTTTCACAACCTGTACAAACTCGTCCACGTTCTTTGTGTTCAGCTCAATGTCAAACACATCGATATCTGCGAAGATTTTGAACAATACAGCTTTACCTTCCATTACCGGTTTACCCGCTTCCGGACCAATATCGCCCAGGCCGAGTACTGCCGTACCATTACTGATTACCGCTACCAGATTTCCTTTGGCGGTATATTTGTACACATTCTCTACGTCTTTGGCGATCTCCTTACATGGCTCTGCTACTCCGGGAGAGTAAGCCAGTGAAAGGTCCCATTGTGTCTTGGTGTTCTTTGTAGGTATTACTTCAATTTTTCCAGGCCGCCCCAATGCATGGTAATCCAATGCATCCTGCTTGTTCTGTTTTCTTGCCATTTCAATAAAAGATTGTTCTTGGGCGTGCAATATACGAAGTATTGAAAGAACAGTGAGTACCACGAAAGAGTAGGTTCACAATATTTACTTATTTTTACCCGGTAAATCTCCCTGACAAACATGATACAACGCATTCAAAGTCTTTACCTTTTATTAGCGGCTGCGGCCGGTATCGGTACCTGGTTCCTGAATATCTGGAAAGCTACCCTTAACGACGGATCAATCAGATATTTTAATGCACAGTCGAGCTTTATAGTGTTTCTGGTGCTGATGCTGGTGGTAGGATTGGCCCTGTTTTGTATTTTCCTGTTCAAAAACCGCAAATTACAGTTCAGACTGACCATACTGAATATCCTGCTGTCTGTTGCAGCAATTGCCCTGCAATACTTCAAAGTACAGGATACTGCTAACGATATTCAGTCCCAGGGCAAACTGATCACTACTGCCACCTATCTGCCAGGCGCTTTCCTGCCAGTTCTGATATTTATCTTTTTGCTGATGGCTGCCAGAGGCATTTTCAAAGATGAAAAACTGATTAAGTCACTGGACAGACTGAGATAAATTAGGAATTTTCAATTAGGAATTGGGCTGTCCCAATGTATTTCCATAAAATGAAAAAGCTGCGGAGATCATCTCTGCAGCTTTTTCATTTATCCTGATGCCATTTCAGCACAAACACATTTAATTACGAATCAATGAATTATAGGATTAATTCCTAATTGTTAATTCCTAATTCCTAATTATTTACAAGTATTTTCCTGTATAACTCTCCTTCACATCCTTCAGCCCTTCCGGCAATCCAGCATACAATAACTGTCCGCCACCGGCGCCCCCCTCAGGTCCCAGGTCAATTACCCAGTCAGCACTGCGGATCACGTCAATATTGTGTTCAATTACCAGTACGCTATGTCCCTGATCAATCAGGGCGTTAAAGGAAGCCAGCAGTTTCTTGATGTCATGGAAGTGAAGACCGGTAGTCGGTTCATCGAAGATGAACAGGATATGTCCCTGTGCTTTTCCTTTACCGAGGAAAGAAGCCAGTTTCACACGCTGTGCTTCACCACCACTCAGTGTATCACTACTCTGACCGAGTTTCACATATCCCAGCCCTACATCACTCAGCGGACGAATCTTGTTACAAACGTCTTTTTCATCTTTGAAGAAATCCAGGGACTCTTCCACGCTCATTTCAAGTACGTCATAGATGTTTTTGCCTTTATAGGTCACTTCCAGTACTTCTTCTTTGAAACGGCGGCCACCGCAGGTTTCACATTGCAGGTGAACGTCTGCCAGGAACTGCATTTCTACAATTACTTCTCCTTCTCCTTTGCAGGCGTCGCAACGACCACCGTCCACGTTGAAAGAGAAATGTTTTGGCTGGAATCCACGCATTTTGCTCAGCTGCTGCTTTGCATACAGGTCACGGATTTCGTCATATGCTTTGATATAAGTAACCGGGTTGGAACGGGATGATTTTCCGATCGGATTCTGGTCAACCATTTCGATCTGTGTGATATCATCTACAGCGCCTTTCAGTGCACGGTGCTGCCCTACGCGATCTGCAAATTCACCCTTCAGTTTCATGAGTGCCGGATAAAGGATCTGTTTTACCAGTGTGGTCTTACCGGATCCGCTCACACCGCTCACAACAGTCAGTACCTGTAAAGGGAAATCGACATCGATATTTTTCAGGTTATGTTGACGGCATCCTTCCAGGGAAATCGCTTTTTTCCATTTACGGAGCTTGATCGGCGGCTCAATGCTTAATTGGCCGCTGAGATATTTACCTGTCAGACTTTTACTGTCTTTCAGGATCTCCTGGTAATTACCGGCGAAGATCACCTCACCACCCAGGTGACTGGCCAATGGTCCCATATCGATGATATAGTCGGCTTCTTCCATCATCATTTCATCGTGCTCTACTACGACCACGGTGTTACCCAGGTCACGTAGTTCTTTCAGTACACCAATGAGACGATGGGTATCGCGGGCGTGCAGACCGATACTTGGTTCATCGAGTATGTACATGGAATTGGTCAGATTACTACCCAGCGAGCGGGTCAGCTGTATACGCTGACTTTCCCCACCACTTAATGTGTTGGCCACACGGTTCAGGGTGAGATAACCCAGACCTACATCCAGTAATGTCTTCAGCCGGTGATCAATTTCTACCAGGATTCGCTTTGCTACCTGCTGATCATATTCTGACAGTTGCAGCTGCTGAAACCATTCGTAGAGGTTGCTTACCGGCATATCTACCAGTTGTGCGATATTAACGCCAGCCACTTTAATGTATAAAGCTTCTTTTCTCAGGCGGCCACCTCCGCACTCCGGACAACCAGTCCGGCCACGGTAGCGGGATTGCAGCACACGGTACTGTACTTTGTACAGGTTCTGCTCCACCATTTTGAAAAACTCGTTCAGTCCGTAGAAATGCTCGTTCCCCGTCCAGAGCAACTGAACTTGTTCATCTGTAAGATCAACGATTGGTTTGTGGATCGGGAAATTGAACTTACGGGAGGCTTTTATCAGTGCTTCTTTGTATTCGCCCATCTTCTCACCTCTCCAGGGGGCGATGGCGTTTTCATATACACTCAGGCGTTTGTCAGGTATTACCAGATCGGCGTCAATACCGAGTACCTGGCCGAAACCTTCACATACAGGACAAGCACCGTAAGGGTTGTTGAAGGAGAACAGGTTGGGTACCGGCTCTTCAAACTGCATTCCATCGAGTTCAAAACGGTTGGAGAAGTGTTTCATCTCTTCACCATTTACCTCTACGAGACAGTCGCCCTCGCTTTCATAAAAAGCGGTTTGCACACTATCGCCGATGCGGTGCAGGTCATCCTCTTCAAATTCCTTTGCCACGAGTCGATCCACCAGCAGGTAAGCCTCCTTGGGCAGCGCCGGTTTCTTTTCATCCAGCAATTCTTCGATACGCAGCAGAGCGCCCTTGCCTTTTTCCTTTACATACAGACGGGAAAAACCTTTCTGCATCAGGATCTGCAATTCTTCTTTCACGTCGCGTTTTTCGTGACGGCGGAAGGTAACCAGCAATTGTATCTTGGACCCGGCAGGCAATTTTTTGATATAATCAACCACATCACTCACCTCGTGTTTCTTTACGAGCTGACCGGAGACAGGAGAATATGTTTTGCCGATACGGGCGAAAAAGAGGCGGAGGTAATCGTATATCTCCGTCATAGAGCCCACGGTAGACCGTGGTGTACGGGTGATCACTTTCTGCTCGATGGCAATGGCAGGACAAATCCCCTTGATGTAATCCACATCAGGTTTGTTCATGCGCATAAGGAACTGACGGGCATAAGCGCTGAGGCTCTCCGCATAACGGCGCTGGCCTTCAGCATACAATGTGTCCATGGTCAGTGAAGACTTGCCTGAACCGGAGACTCCGGTTACCACTACCAGCTTGCTTCTTGGAATGCCTACGCTAACATTTTTGAGGTTGTGAACGCGTGCGCCCTTAATGAAAATCTGATCTTGCGTACTAACTGACTGAGCTTCAGTTATTGTTTCCGTTTTCTTCACTTTAGTAGCCATAATAGATGTAAAAATACTGAAAGTAAACCATTCCGGCAGCATTCCATTCTACCTGAATGCGTTATAGGCAAAACCTGCAAGGGCCGCTCAATTCCGTGGGGTTGTGGCTATATTAAATGACAGGAAAATTGCACAAATGAGGGATTGTTTTATTGAACTATTACTTTATATTTGCATTAGATGAAACCTGAAGGTCTTCCCAGGTTCATATTTATAACCGCTAAAACTACCTATTATAGCATAAACTCTACACATTTTTCCTACGACTGTCACAAGTCCTATTTTTATTATAAACCCGCTATTGTAGAAGTTTATGCAAATAATGTACAAACTAAGTGATGAGCAGCTAATTACCCTCTTCAAAAAGGGTCACGCTTCGGCATTGGAAGAATTAGTGCACAGACACAAAGATAAGCTCTATACCTCTATCGTATTACTTGTGAAAGACGCTTTCCTGGCAGAAGACATTTTCCAGGATACCTTTATAAAGATTATAGATACTATCAGAGCTGAACGCTATACGGAAAAAGGAAAATTCCTCCCCTGGGCGATGCGTATTGCACATAACCTGTGTGTGGATCACTTCCGTAAAATCAAGCGTACTCCTATCATCAAGACCAGCGACGACAAAGATATTTTCAACGTATTGAATTTCAGCGAGAGCAGTGCAGAAGAAAAAATGATCACGGCACAGAGCCACGATCGTGTAAGACGTATGCTCGACCTGCTGCCGGAAGAACAGCGTGAGGTGATCATCCTCCGCCACTACGCAGACCTCAGTTTCAAAGAAATTGCCGATCTCACCCAGGTGAGCATCAATACCGCATTGGGCCGTATGAGATATGGTCTGATAAATCTCCGGAAGATGATGACGGAGAAACAGATTTGTTTGTAATCCTTTTTTTGCTTGCCATCAACGGGCGGCCGGGAGACTCCGACCGCCCGTTCTTATTTTCCTATACCAGGTTCTCGTAAATCATCGCGGCGCCCTGTCCTACTCCCACACACATGGTGGTCAGTCCATACTTTGCCTGTGGCCTGCGTTTGAATTCATGCAACAGTGTAGCTGCAATCCGCGCGCCCGTACATCCCAGCGGATGCCCGATGGCGATGGAACCTCCGTTCACATTGATCTTCGAAGTATCTAATCCCAGATCACGGATACAAGCCAGGGCCTGTACGGCAAATGCTTCATTCAATTCAATCAGATCAAGCTGATCTACCGTCAGTCCCGCCCGGTGTAATGCTTTCTGCGAAGCGGGTACCGGACCGATTCCCATAATCGAAGGATCTACACCTGCCACCGCCATTGCCTTTATCTGCATCAATGGTTTCAGGTTATACTGTTTCAATGCCTGCTCTGATACGATCAATACACAGGCAGCACCATCGTTGATACCGGCAGAATTACCTGCGGTAACACTTCCTTCTTTGGCAAAAGCAGGTTTCAGTCCTGCCAGCTTTTCCAGGGAAGTTTCCCTTGGTGGCTCATCATCGCTGATAATTACCTGTCCCTGTTTATTAGGTGTGATAGCGATCGGGATGATCTCTGCCGCCCATTTACCGGCATCATATGCGGTTTTATACTTCAGCTGGCTCTGATAAGCAAACAGATCCTGTTCCTCCCTGCTGATGTTCCACTGACGGGCAACATTTTCTGCCGTTTCGCCCATGGAATAGGGATGATACATGTCTGCCAGCTTCTTATTGGTAAATCGCCAGCCTATTGTAGAATCATACATTTCTGTTTTACGGCTGAAGGCGCCGTCTGCCTTTGGCATCACTAACGGAGCGCGGGTCATGCTTTCCACCCCTCCGGCAAGATATACGTCTCCATCACCACACATAATAGCCCTTGCGGCATCCATAATGGCCTGCATACCGGAGGCACAGAGGCGGTTTACCGTATTACCCGGTACCGTCACGGGCAGTCCGGCCAGTAATGCAGCCATACGGGCCACATCCCGGTTATCTTCACCGGCCTGGTTGGTGGCGCCGGCTATAACATCTTCAATACCAGCAGGATCTAATGTCGGATTACGTTCAAGAATGGCTTTGATCAGGTGAGCCAGCATATCGTCTGGCCGGATCGTACTCAGAACCCCACCATAACGGCCTATTGGGGTGCGGACCGCGTCTACTATGTAAGCAGCTTGCATTGCTTTGATGGATTGCTTTGGTTAATAAAGGTTGTAAATGTAGTGGAATCAAGGGTAATACCAATACAGTAGCCGCTTTCTCCGTTAAAATGGCTTGTTTCTTCCATTAAACCCTTACTACGACGTAATTAGGCCGTTATCTCTCCGTTCATGAACGAAGCGGTAACGGCGTAATGGCGGTATAGTAACGATATAATACGGAGAAATAGCCGGATATTACCCGGAAATCCTTATCTGGAAGGGATCTACCCGTTTTCTGATGGTCCGTGGATAAAATGTCGTACCTTTGCCGCTTACTACCGACTGCCGTAAGGCAGACATTATCTCAATTAAAGGTCAGGAATGAAATCGGGCAAAACAAATATCCGGCACCTCAGCTTACCGGAATTACAGAAATACTTTGGGTCTATAGAGGAAAAGCCTTTCCGCGCCAAACAGGTGTATGAGTGGCTGTGGCTGAAACATGCTACCAGCTTCGACGCTATGACCAACATTTCCAAAGACTTACGCAGTAAACTGGAAGAACATTTCACACTTCCGGCAATCACGACAGATACTACCCAGCACAGCGACGACGGCACCATCAAGAGCCGTTTCAGGCTGCATGACGGGCATATGGTGGAAGGGGTATTGATCCCTACGGACACCCGTCAGACTGCCTGCGTATCTTCCCAGGTGGGTTGCAGTCTGAGCTGCAAATTCTGCGCAACCGGTTATATGGACCGTAAGCGTAACCTGGATTTCGATGAAATTTACGATGAGGTTGCCCTCCTGAACCAGCAGGCAATGGAAGCATATGGCAAGAAGCTCAGCAATATCGTGTATATGGGTATGGGAGAACCACTCCTGAACTATAAAAACGTATTGCAGTCTATTGAGCGCATCACTTCTCCGGATGGTCTGGGTATGTCGCCAAGACGTATCACCGTATCTACTGCCGGGGTAGCCAAAATGATCCGCCAGCTGGGAGACGATAAGGTGAAGTTCAACCTCGCATTATCCCTGCACGCTGCCAATGATGAAAAACGCAGCCAGATCATGCCGATCAATGATACCAACAACCTCAAGGTACTGATCGAAGCATTGAACTACTTCTATAAAGAAACACAAAACCAGATCTCCTTCGAATATATTCTCTTTAAGGACTTTAACGACTCCTTCAAAGATGCCGAAGAGCTGATCCGCATATACCGCCAGGTACCTGCAGATCTGGTCAACATTATTGAGTACAATCCAATTTCCAACGCCCGCTTCATGAAACCTGATGAGGACGTTGCCGAGGCATTCATGGAATACCTGTCCAAAAACAGAGTAAATGCCCGTCTTCGTCGTAGTCGCGGTAAAGACATCGATGCGGCCTGCGGTCAGTTGGCTAATAAAGGTTGATCAGTTTCCTGCAAACAATTTTCAAAAACAAACAGATGAGAAAAAATACACCTGCTAAGAAAGGATTTTCCCCTTTCAAGGAAAATAAAAGCAGCAGTTCCAATAAAGGTGGTCAACGCTTTGGCAACACTGACCGCAAAAGAGGTGATGACGAAAAGCCGGGTCGCGGCGATAAAAGAGGTGAACGCCCTTTCCGCAGCGAACGCAGTGATAAAGAAAACAATGGCCGCGAAGCATCCAAAAGAGGTGAGCGTCCTTTCCGTCCTGCACGTAAGGACGACGATAACAAGGAGCGCGGAGATTTTAAAAGAAACGAACGCCCTTTCCGCCCTGCACGCAAAGACGACGATAACAGGGAGCGCGGAGATTTCAAAAGAAATGAACGTCCTTTACGTCCTGCACGTAAAGACGATGACAATAAAGACCGTGGCGATTTCAAAAAAAGTGACCGCCCTTTCCGTACCGAACGTAAAGAGAATGATGGCGAACACAAAGGTCCACGCGGCTTCCGTAAGGACGGTGGTGAAAAACCAGCTTCTAAACGTCCTGAAAGAGATGAAAACGGCCGCAGACGCCGCATAGAGCCGGTACGCAAAACGGCCAGCGGCAGAACGCCATTCAAACCAAAGCCACAACAGGCGGACGACAGTGCTTTCCATGGCACTGACGATAAAAAAGCCGGTAAACGCGGTAGCAGAGACGAACGTCCTACGCCAAGCGGCTTTAACCGTAAAAAATATTTCGATACTGCTAACGAGCGCTTTGCCGGTAAACAGGATCGTAAACTGGCTACCAGAAGGGCTCGTCATGAAGATGATTCATATGGTAAAAGATCGTCTAAGAATGAAGAATCCGGTAACGCACCAGGCGAAATGCCGCTGAATAAATACATCGCACACTCCGGCCTTTGTTCCCGTAGAAAAGCAGTGGACTTTGTCAAGGAAGGAAAAGTGACCGTAAATGGCGAACTCATTACTGAGCCGGCGTTTAAGGTAACTGCAAAAGACGAAGTAGCGATCAACAACAGGAAGATCAATATCCAGAAAAACCTGGTATATATTCTGTTGAACAAACCAAAAGGATACATCACTACCACTGATGATCCGGAAGGCCGTAAAACAGTCATGGAACTGATCCAGGACGCCACTACAGAAGAACAGCGCGTATATCCTGTAGGCCGTCTTGACCGTAATACATCTGGTTTGCTGCTGCTGACCAATGATGGCGAACTGGCGCAGAAACTGGCGCATCCGAAACACAATATCAAAAAGATTTATCACGTAGGACTGAATAAACCACTGACCAAAGCGCACTTTGAAAACATTCTGCAAGGGGTGACTCTGGAAGATGGTGTGGCCAATGTAGATGCACTTGGATACGTGGAAGCCGGTGATAAAACACAGGTTGGTATTGAAATTCACAGTGGTAAAAACCGTATCGTACGCCGCATTTTCGAACACCTAGAATACGAAGTGGAAAAACTGGACCGTGTTACTTACGCCGGTCTTACCAAGAAGAACATCAACCGTGGTAAATGGCGTTTCCTGACAGAAAAAGAGATCATCCTTCTGAAGCACTTTAAGTAAATTATGCGCATTAACGACATCATCATAAAAGAAACGGCAGACTTTGTTATTCTGAACAAACCTGCAGGTATGCTGACCATTCCGGACAGGCATGATAACCAGCTGGATTCCCTCCAGGGATTGCTGAAAAAGCATTACGGTGAAATCTTCACGGTACACCGCCTGGATAAAGACACCAGTGGCGTGATCCTGTTTGCCAAAAATGAGGTAGCCCACAAATATTATTCGCAGCTGTTCGAAGGCCGTAATGTGAAGAAATTCTATAAAGGCCTGGTAAACGGACAATTACACCCGGAAACCGGCAGCGTGGATGAAGCCATTATGGAGCATCCGACCATCAAAGGCAGAATGGTGACCAACAGAAAGGGTAAAAACGCCCAGACTGACTATCAGGTATTAGAAGCATTTGGCCTCTACAGCCTGGTGCAATTACAGATCCATACAGGCCGTACCCACCAGATTCGCGTACATATGAAGCATCTGGGCCATCCGATCGCCGTAGACGAGCTATATGGTACTGCTGCGCCGGTTTATCTGTCTGCTATCAAGAAGAACTATAAACTGGGTAAAAGAGTAGAGGAAGAACGTCCGCTGCTGAGCCGACTAGGACTGCACGCGTGGCAGTTGCAATTCAAAGATCAGCAGGGAGAAGAAAACGTGATTGAAGCCCCGCTGCCAAAAGATATTCAGGCAGTTGTAACGCAGCTGCGTAAAAACAGCGGCAGAAGCACAGAGCTGGTTTTATAAAAGCGTATACAGACTATTGATATACAGGCGGTTTCGGCAAGAGACCGCCTTTTTTTGTGCCCCGCCCTAGCCTGTTATGTACCTACCTCCTGCCTATCCCCTGCGTATCAAGTCCACCTCCTGTCCATTATAACTTCATCACAACGATATTACCCATAGTACTTAATTAAAATGTTAAAGGCGGTACCTGGCATCGATGCTACCTGGGACCGCCTTTACAGACTGGTATAAAAAGAAAAAACGGGGAGAAATCCCCGTTTCGTAAAAATCAAAAACCAACCATTAAAAAATCTTATGAATAAAAACCTGACACATATAAGGTGCAGGTTTTAAACGAACAAGTTTATCAATTTTCTTACTTGTTAACAGCTTTCTGCCTTATTTGTTCGGCTGAGGCGTTGTTCTTAAGTAAGGCTTAACGATCTTATGACCTTTTGGGAAACGACCCGGAATATCTTCGGTTTTCACCGCAGCGGTCACGATAACGTCTTCACCATCAACCCAGTTTGCAGGAGTCGCTACGCTGTAGTTAGCAGTCAGCTGCAGAGAGTCGATCACACGCAGAATCTCATTGAAGTTTCTGCCGGTTGAAGCCGGATAAGTGATCATCAGTTTTACTTTTTTATCAGGTCCGATAATGAACAAAGACCTTACTGTAAAGGTTTCTGAAGCATTCGGATGGATCATATCATAAAGATCGGAAACTTTCCTGTCTTCGTCAGCGATAATAGGAAACTGAACATCTGTGTTCTGTGTTTCGTTGATATCGTTGATCCAACCCAGGTGTTTTTCCAGTGGATCTACGCTCAGCGCCAGTACTTTTACATTACGCTTTGCGAAATCGTCTTTAAGTTGTGCTGTTTTACCTAATTCGGTAGTACATACGGGTGTATAGTCAGCCGGATGTGAAAATAATACTCCCCAGCTGTCTCCCAGGAACTCATAAAAATCAATATCACCCTGTGAAGTCTTAGCCTGAAAGTTCGGTGCGGTATCTCCTAATCTTAAGCTCATAAGTTCTCTTGTTTTTAGAGTATTCAAAAATAGGATTTTCCTACAAATATTATAGACTTTGCGATGATTTTTCAAAAAAAAAATCCCTGCCTGAAGAACAGGCAGGGCGGAGTTAAGACAAACAACTGGACGCAAAAGGTATTAGGGATAACGCTTACCTAGAAGCGCAACACAACACCGTAGGGGTTACCGGGTCGCTTTTTCGGGGTTATCAGGGTTTTTCAGGGTTCATTCAGGGGTTCACAAGAATAGTATGGGGTACGAGTTTATAAGGTCCTTTCTTTCCAGGCATAATATGCCAGTGTAAACTTAAGATCGTCTGCCAGATCGGATTTTTTACGTGCTGCGTCTTCATCAAATTCCAGTTCAATATAGCCGAGGTACAGTTCATAGCTCTTGTGGAGCATTTCCATACAATGGTCTATTTTTCTGACGTAATGGGGTACGCTGGCAGAAGGTAATGGGGTCACCTGCTCTATATAGTAGCATTCACCTGCTGTATATTCAACCCAGTGGCCGTTCTCGCGGTTTCCGGGGCGGGCTAACCTGAAATACATGTTATCAAACAATACTGCTTTTCCCAGCTCCATCTCCAGATCTATCATATCCGGGATTTGTTCCATGTTTTCCAGCTTCTGTACAATTGTCATCTGCACAGCATCACTTCTGTCCTGTACATAGCGTAACATGGTATTTAACACTTCGTAGGTTGTGATGAAGTCACAACGCTGCCAGGTATCATCTTTTTTGATGTGGCCCCAGAAGGTTAAATAATTGGTATCATCCAGGATGATCTGGCCAACTGATATTGCTTCGGAGGTACTAACAGTAGCGGTATTTGTCTGTTTCATAACCGATTAGTTGTTGATAACGATACAAAGATACCGGTGCAAAACGCAGAGAATTTGCGTAGCGAATTTTAACTATTTTTATCCTCTAAATATTTCCATGCATGCCTAAAAACAAGGATGCTGTTTCGCGTTATCGCTGGATAGACGAGCGTTTACGCAACAAGCGTTTGAGAAAACCCACCCTGGAGGATCTGATTGAATTCGTATCCGGGAAAATGGACACCACCATTTCCGTACGTACGATCCAGAAAGACATCCAGGACATGCGCCATGACCCCGAACTGAACTATAAGGCGCCTATCCTGTACGATCGCAGTACAGGCACTTATCGTTATACTGACGACACCTACTCTATCAATAGTCTGCCCATAGATGAAGCGGATCTCCAGGGGCTGGAAATCGCCATCGGTATACTGGAACAATTCCGCAGTCTCCCTGTCATTGTGCAGTTTGAGGACGCTATCCTCAAAATAGCGACCAGCCTGAAAAAGAACAGGGAAGTACTGGAGCACAAAGGACTGATCAAATTTGCCCGTACCACACAGTACAAAGGCGCTGCGCATATTCCCTTCATCGTAGATGCGATCAAAGGCAGGGAAGTGATACGCATCGCCTATCAGAGTTTTGACCGGAATGAACCGAAAGAACACTGGGTAGAACCGTATCACCTGCGTGAATACCAGTACCGCTTTTACCTGATCGGTAAAAGTCAGAAGGCAAAAGGTGGTACCCTGCTGACATTCGCACTGGACAGGATCGTAGACATCTGGCCGACCAATAAAACATTCGATGAAAAGAACTTCGATGATGCCAGCTATTATCAGCACGCTATCGGCGTGACGGTACCGCAGGGAGAACCAGAAAAAGTGATACTGGCATTTACCCCATTGCAGGGTAAGTACATTAAATCACAACCTATCCATCCTTCACAGCAGGTTGAAAAAGACAATGACAAGGAATGCCGCATTTCTATCAATGTTGTGATCAATCATGAATTACAGATGCTGCTGTTGAGTTATGGCGCA
Source organism: Chitinophaga pinensis DSM 2588 (assembly GCF_000024005.1). Lineage (NCBI taxonomy): Bacteria > Pseudomonadati > Bacteroidota > Chitinophagia > Chitinophagales > Chitinophagaceae > Chitinophaga > Chitinophaga pinensis. The sequence continues at coordinate 1,427,876 of NC_013132.1, read as the reverse complement.
AACGTAAAAGTGCTGCAACCTGCGTCACTGACAGAAAAGCTCTCCGCAGAAGCTAAAAAAATGCTGCAAAATTATTCATCTTAAAATCACAGGGAATGTCCACCTCCTTTCAGATATCCGGTAACCTGATAGATATCCTGCAACAAAAGATCTATCCGGCTACCGTTACCGTTGAAAACGGCCGTATCGCCCGTATTACAGAAGACGCAACGACACATGAACAGTACCTGCTGCCTGGTTTTGTAGATGCACATGTGCACGTAGAAAGCTCTATGCTGACGCCCTCACAATTCGCCAGACTGGCCGTTGTACATGGTACCATAGCTACGGTTTCAGATCCGCACGAAATAGCGAACGTACTGGGTGTACAGGGTGTTGAATACATGCTGGAAAACGGGAAGACCGTTCCCTTTAAGTTCTGCTTCGGCGCGCCTTCCTGCGTACCCGCAACCATCTTTGAAACAGCAGGTGCTGAAGTCACAGTTGCGGATGTAGAAGCATTACTGCAAAAACCGGAAGTACTTTATCTCACAGAGATGATGAACTTCCCCGGCGTACTGCATGAACAGGCAGATGTAATGGAGAAGATTGCAGCGGCAAAACGTATCGGTAAACCTGTTGATGGACATGCACCTGGTCTGCGGGGCGAAGACGCAAAAAAGTATATCGCTGCCGGCATCAGTACAGATCACGAATGTTTTACCGCAGCGGAAGCATTAGACAAACTGCAATACGGTATGCATATCCTGATCAGAGAAGGCAGTGCTGCTCGCAACTTCGACGCGCTCATACCACTGTTACAGGATCATCCTGAAAAGATCATGTTCTGTAGTGATGATAAGCACCCGGATAATCTTGTAGAAGGACATATCGATGCACTGGTAAGAAGAGCATTGGCATTAAAGATTGATCTGTTTAAAGTACTGCGTGCGGCCTGTGTGAATCCGGTATTACATTACAAGATACCTGCCGGATTATTACGCGTAGGCGATCCTGCTGACTTTATCGTGGCAGATCATCCCGACACATTCAACATCAAGGCAACTTATATCAACGGTCAGCTGGTCGCCCAAAACGGAGAAACATTGATCCCTTCTGTCATTGCACCGGTGATTAACAACTTTGCCTGTACACCAAAATCAACAAGCGATTTTCGTATTACCGCTGACGGTATTACGGCGAAAGTAAAAGTGATAGAAGCGCTCGACGGACAACTGATCACCAATAGTTTTACAGAGACATTGCCTGTTGTGGACAATCAGTTATTCTCTTCAACAGAAAAAGACATACTGAAACTGGCGGTCGTAAACCGTTACCAGGAAGCGCCTGTCGCATTGGGCTTCATCAGGAACTTTGGTTTTAAACAGGGCGCTATTGCTTCATCCGTTGCGCATGACAGCCATAATATCATCGTAGTCGGCGTAGATGATGAAAGCATCGCAGAGGCAGTCAATGCAGTCATTACACATAAGGGCGGTGTAAGTGTAGTGAGCAATAGTGAAGTGAGCATATTGCCGTTGCCTGTTGCCGGGTTAATGAGCAACTTAGATGGTTATGAAGTAGCGGCACAATACAGTCAGCTGGACAAAGCGGCGAAAGCACTGGGAAGCAAACTGGATGCGCCTTTCATGACATTATCATTCATGGCGCTGCTGGTTATTCCGCATCTGAAACTGAGTGACAAGGGATTGTTTGACGGAGATCATTTCAGCTTTACAGCAGCTATCTTATAGCATATTGATTATAATTGCAGGTATATGCATACATATACCTGCAATTTGTTTGTCACACTGCCCACAAAGCCCCGCCTACACTATCTTTTTCAGCACCTGTTACAGATGCCAGTGCATTTGGTTCCTGTCTCCAGCGCAATGCCCCCAGTAATGCAATCATCAGCGCATTCCTGAAAGGTTCTTCCTGAACAGTTACCGTAATATTTTGTACCTGTAACGCCTGCTGTATTGTCTCTACCAGGTAGGTATTCTTCGTACCACCACCTGTCAGTAAGAGATTATGCGTTACACCTTCTTCCTGAGAAGCCAGTTGTCGTACGGCTACCGCAATCTGCGCGGCAATGTGCTGCGTATAAGTATTCAGTTTCCCTTGTGTTGACAGCTGATGTTGCTGGATCATCGGCAGAATAGTACCGGTTCCGAATTTTGCTGCCAATGTCTTGGGGTATTTTTCATTGTAGAAAGCCAATCCGTTCAGCGCATCCAGCAGTTTCTGATCGGTCACACCGCCAGCTGCCAGTTTACCTTCTTCATCAAATGCACGGCCCAGCATTCCCGCCAGGGTATCCAGCACATAATTAGCCGGACAAACGTCCCATGCGATCAGCTGACCATCCTGTTCCGCTGCGATAGTCGCATTTTCTCCCAGGTTCACCCGGAAACGGTAATCCGGGAACAGCAGTTGTTCTGCCACCGGCAGTACCGGCGCTCCTTTTCCGCCTAAAGCGATATCCATCGCACGCAGATCACCGATCACCGACAGGCCGGTAACGGCAGCAATAGCAGCGCCATCTCCCAGCTGGGCGGTCATTTTCTGTGCAGGCACATGGAATACTGTATGTCCGTGTGCAGCAATAAAATGTACTTTATGGTCGAGTTCATGCTGTGTAATGAACTGATTGATAGCATGGCCGGTAAAATGTCCATATTCAGCATGGAGCAACAGGTAATCCCGGGCAGACAGTTTTGCCGCAGCACTCAGTTTTTCCTCCCATTCGGAGGTATATGCCAGGCGTTCTGCCGCCTTTATTTCGTAAGTCCATTTTCCACGTACTTCTGTCAATGCCACAAAAACCAGGTCCAATCCTGCCAGCGAAGTACCTGACGTTACACCAATTACATTATAAACCATGCGGTAAAATTTGTGCAAAAGTAAATAATGTGCCGCTTTCATCATTTTTTTTCAGGTTTTATGGAATCAGGGGGTGGTCGTGCATCTTAAATGCGGACTTAAAACAATGTGCCATGCAAAAACATCTCACGCTGCTGCTCCTGGGCTTTATGGCTTTCAGTATTGCAGGTATACCTAATGAAGGATTTGCACAATCGATCGCCAGGCTTTCCCCTGCAACTCAATCTTTTAAAATTACAGGCCGGGTAACCGACCACAATAACAACCAACCTCTTGCCGGCGTCACCATCAGGATACGTGGGAAAGGCAGCAATTCAGGCACAATAACGAACATTGATGGCCGCTTTGAGATGCTGATAGATACTACAACGGTGGTCGACGTGATGTACATTGGATATAAAACTAAAACCCTTACACTGCGAAAAGGCCGGTCCAGATCATCATATATGATTCAACTGGACCCGGTTAATACAAGTTTGCAGGAAGATGTCGTGGTAAACGCTATGATAGTACCAGAGGCGCCAAAAACTGTAGCTGGTTCACCCGTTGTAAACGCTTACATGAAGAGCGCCAGTCCGGCATTTTACGGTTCAAGAGCGCCACAGTTCAATACGGAAGACTATAGTCCTGTGAATGAAAACCGCTTTCATACGGTGGCCAGTGATCCGCTCAGTACCTTTTCCATTGACGTGGACAGAGCTTCTTATTCCAACGTCCGTCGTTTTCTGAATGAAGGCAATATGCCACCGGTAGATGCGGTGAGAGTGGAAGAAATGATCAACTATTTTGATTATAAATACAGTAATCCAACAGGTAACACACCGGTAGCCGTACGCACTGATATGGCCATATGTCCGTGGAACACCGCACACCAGCTGGTGCGCATTGCCTTAAAAGGGAAAGATGTAGCAAAAGATAACCTGCCTCCTTCCAACCTGGTATTTCTGATCGATGTATCAGGTTCTATGAGTGATGCGAAGAAACTGCCACTGGTAAAACAGGCGTTCAAATTACTGGTGAACCAGTTAAGACCTGTTGACAGGGTAGCGATTGTGGTATATGCCGGCGCTGCAGGACTGGTACTGCCATCGACTTCCGGCGATCATAAAACAGCGATTCTGGATGCCCTGGATAAACTGGAAGCCGGAGGATCCACTGCTGGCGGAGAAGGCGTACAACTAGCCTACAAAACAGCTACTGAATATCTGCTGAAGAGTGGCAACAACCGCGTGATCATTGCGACAGATGGCGACTTTAACGTTGGTCCTTCCAGTGATGGCGAACTGCAACGCATCATCGAAAAGAAACGCGAAAAAGGCATATTCCTTTCCGTACTGGGTTTTGGTATGGGTAATTATAAAGACAATAAGCTGGAATTGCTGGCTGACAAAGGAAACGGTAACTACGCGTATATCGACAATTTCGAAGAGGCACGCCGCACTTTTGCCACCGAATTCGGCGGCACTCTGTTCACCATTGCAAAGGATGTGAAGCTGCAGGTAGAATTCAACCCTAAGTATGTACAATCGTACAGGCTGGTAGGTTATGAGAACAGGCTATTGAATAATGAAGACTTCAATGATGATAAGAAAGACGCCGGCGATATGGGTGCAGGTCATACCGTGACTGCCCTGTACGAAGTGGTTCCGGTAGGCGTACAGACCGGTCAGCCGGCCGTAGATCCTTTAAAGTACCAGCAAAATCAACCTGTGTCCGGCGATAACACGGAAGTGCTAACTGTAAAACTGCGGTATAAAAACCCGGCAGACACCAGCAGTCAGCTGATTTCCCAGGTATTGCACTGGAAACGGCAGGATATCAGCGCAGCGCCTGAAGATTTCCGTATGGCCACTGCTGTTGCGGACTTCGGACTGCTGTTGCGTAACTCCGAACACAAGGGGAACGCCAGTTATGAGCAGGTATTGAAATTAGCCGGAAATGCCCGTGGGACGGACGAAGAAGGCTATCGGGCGGAATTTATTCAATTGGTAAAAAAAGCACAATTAATCAGTAACAATCATGGCACTAAATAGTTCGTTTTAGCCGGCCTTTCTTCATTGTTTTTCCCAGGTGGTTCAGGGTTTTAGGATCCTGAACCACATTTTCGTTACATTATTGTTATTAAGCCTTCCGGGCTTTGAAAATTTTGGTATTTTGCACCCATGATAGTGAATCTAAGTAGTACCAATTCGTTAGTGGGAGAATGGCTAAGTGAGATAAGAAGCGCAGAAATCCAGACAGACCGTATGCGTTTCAGACGCAATATGGAAAGAGTGGGCGAAATCGCCGCTTATGAGATCAGCAAAACATTGGAATACGAGGAGAAAGAAATACAGACGCCGCTTGGTATCGCTAATTGCCGGGTATTAAAACAACAACCTGTTCTCGCTACTATCCTGAGAGCTGGCCTTGCATTACACCAGGGTTTGCTGCACTACTTTGATAAAGCTGATCATGCCTTCATTTCTGCGTACCGTAAGCATAAACACGACGGTACATTTGATATCAACCTTGAATACGTATCCAGTCCGTCTATTGATGGCCAGGTAGTTATCCTTTCAGATCCCATGCTCGCTACCGGCGCGTCCCTGGTGAAAACCATCGAACACCTGCAAAGCCTGGGTAAACCAAAGCATATCCACCTTGTAGTAGCCATCGCCTGTACCGTAGGAATTGAATATGTACAAAGACACGCCGACAACAATCTGAGCATCTGGGCCGGTGACATTGATGACGAACTAACGGCCAAAGGCTATATTGTACCCGGACTTGGAGATGCCGGAGACCTCGCATTTGGAAATAAGCTACAGCAGTAAGAACCTATTAATCGTGAGAATGGATCAATTTCAAAAAAATTGAGTAGTCAGCCAAATAAAAACTAGACTGTTTAAGCATTCATTTATAACACTTTAGGGATTTCTCTAACACAATGTTATATATTTTTAATTTGGAATATGAGTAGCATTGTGTACCTTCACATGGAACCATGAGAAAACCCTATACTTATAAGTATTTTTTTATGAAAAAAGTGTTGCTGTTTTTCACGATTGCCCTTTATCTGATGAACCCGGCCAGGGCGCAGGATCCGCATTTTTCGCAGTTCTTCGCCTCCCCACTCACACTTAATCCGGCAATGACTGGCCTGTTTTCAGGCGATTTTCGTGTCTCAGGGAACTATCGTTCACAGTGGAGCAGTATTTCGACTCCATTTACCACCGGGACCGCGGCAGTGGACTTCGGCATTCTGAAGAATGTATTGAATTACACAGACATCTGGGGTGTTGGTGTAATGGCGATGTATGACAGAACCGGCGGTGGTGCACTGACCTCTACATACCTGAGTTTTAGTACGGCCTACCATAAAGGACTGGACCCGGAAGGGAACCACACCCTCGCAGTAGGTTTACAGGCTACCCTGGTACAAAAACGTCTGGACCAGACGAAATTGATATTTGAAAACCAGATCGACAATAACGGGTACAATCCTGCTATTCCGAATGGTGAAACATTCGTCAATCCGACCATCTCTTATTTAGATCCGAATATCGGTATCTTGTATAATGGACTTGTGGGCGAATCATCCAATATATATCTGGGTGCGTCTTATTATCATATTACCCAGCCTACTGAAACCTTCATGGCGCAGAACAACAACCGTCTGACCTCCAGGTATACAGTACATGGTGGTGGTTCTGTACCAGTAAATGGGGCTAACCGCATCCACTTCAGTGCTATATTCATGAAGCAGAGTACTGCATCTGAAATATCATTCGGTGGCGCTTATGGTTTCAACCTGAACGGAGACGATGAAAATCCAACCACGTTCTATCTGGGTAGCTGGTACCGTGTTAAAGATGCGATTAACCCGTATCTCGGTCTTGAGATCGGAGGTTTCACCTTCGGTGCTTCATATGACACGAACGTATCTACGCTGAGACCAGCGTCTAACTATCGCGGAGGTATAGAGTTATCTCTTATCTACATACATAGACGTAACGAAGGAAGCAAATACAGAACACTCTGTCCGAGGTTCTGATCTGATAAAAAGATATTTCAAAAGAACCTGCCAGTTGCATAAGCTGGCAGGTTTTTTATTGTCCGTATATATTTTTTACCATTGTTCCACTGATTTTTAGTTATTTACAACCGGATCAATGCTTATAGCGAATAACTAACCACTAAAATCCAGGATTTTGTTTTCATTCAGAGAAGTACTGGCCGCCATTCAGGCATATGGGAAGGCGCATCAGTTTATTATGCAGCACAGGTTATGGAAGTGGATACTTGTGCCCGGTATCCTTTACTGCATATTATTTATGACGGGCAGCTATTTTGTCTGGGGATATTCCGGAGAGTTTGTTGAATACCTTTTTAACCTGCTTCCGCTTAAAATATGGATCCAGGATCTCGAAAGCACCTGGGTCAGTTTCTTTTTCATTCTACTGGCCTTCTCCATCAGGATCATGATATTGCTGCTGTATTTTTCCTATTACAAATATCTCTTTCTGATATTAGGTTCTCCCTTGTTTGCCTACCTCTCGGAAAAGACGGAGGCTATACTGGAGAGACGTGATTTTCCATTCAGTATGCAGCAGTTCCTCAAGGACATGGGCAGAGGGATCGTTATCTCACTGCGTAACATGCTGTATCAGACTATCTGCGTAATATTCCTGATCATACTCTCATTTATACCGATCGTTGGCTGGATCACACCACTGTTCGCCTTTTTTATAGAATGTTATTTCTATGGTTTCTCCATGGTTGATTACAGCTGTGAAAGGCATCAAATGAGTCCGAAACAGAGTATCAATTTTATCAAAGGACACAGAGGCATTGCATTGGGCAACGGTATGGTGTTTTACATCCTGATGTTCATTCCCGTACTGGGATGGGTAATGGCTCCTTCCTATGCAGTCATTGCCGCAACTATTCACTTATCCGACAAACGATTATTGCATGGCGCAACCTGGTAAGGTATACCTGATACCCACTGTACTCAGTGCAGACACGCTGCATACCATTCCTGCGTATGTGACGCCGGTGGTACAACAGATCAGCGTATTCTTTGTGGAGAATGAGCGTACAGCCAGAAGATATTTAAAGGCGCTTGATAAAAGCATCAACATCGATGCCCTGCAATTATTACTGATGTCTGAACATCAGCCTCCTGATACCGCCCTGGCAAAACAGCTACTGCTTTCCGGTAAGGATATCGGTGTGATCAGTGAAGCGGGCTGTCCGGCTATTGCAGATCCGGGACATCTAGTTGTACAGGTGGCACATGCCATAGAAGCCCCTGTCATTCCTATGGTTGGCCCTAACTCTATGCTACTCGCACTGATGGCTTCCGGTATGAATGGACAGAACTTTCAGTTTGTCGGCTATCTGCCGGTAAAACCACCCGAAAGAATCAAAGCGATCCGTGACCTGGAAATGCAGTCACAGAAGAAACAACAAACACAGCTCTTTATAGAAACACCTTACCGTAATAACCAGTTGCTCAAAGACTTACTGGATAACTGTAAAGACAACACACAGATATGTGTAGCGGCTGATATTACAGGGCCGGAAGAGTTTATCCGGACGAAGACCGTGAAGGCGTGGAAACAGGTATTACCGGAACTGCATAAGAAACCAGCGATATTTCTACTGCTGGCGCAGTAATTCAATTAAGAATTAAAAATTAAGAATTAAGAATTGTGGTAAATGCCTCCAGACCGGATGATTTACCCCTAAGCTATAAAGCAAGAGCCTGATCTGTTATTAGATCAGGCTCTTGCTTTATAGTAAGCTGTAATAATCAGCTTAATTCTTAATTCTTAATTCTTAATTCTTAATTCTTAATTCTTAATTCTTAATTCTTAATTCTTAATTCTTAATTCTTAATTCTTAATAATTGACATCTCTCACCGTAATCACACTATCTACAATAAAATTGCTAAACCCTCTCCATGGCACTGCTCCCAGGTATTCCTTGTAATGCAGTTCTACAAACTTGCCGCTGGCAGTCATTAACTGTTGTGCGATACGCTCGTCGGCCACTGAAAACTGGAACTCATTGGATTGCAGGGCGCCGGGCTGTTTGGAGCGGTAACCACTCTGAATGAGGCGGCCTTCATAGGTTTTGAAGACATAGCCTTTCTCCACGAAGTAGTTGAGTTCTCCGGCTTTCACGCCACGGCCAAATACGAAATAGTATTTGTAAAGGAAGAACACCACTAGTGCCAGGAGCACACCTCCGACTACCATAAAAAGAAATCTGCGCATATTGTTTATTTGATCTGGTAAGGATTACAATCCATATTTATCGATCAGGTAGATCAGTCCTGCCATGCTGAATGCACCCAGTTCCAGCTCTCTCTTGTTCACGGCTTCGAAGGTATCGTTTGCAGCATGATGCAGGTCGAAATAACGCTGGGAATCAGGCATCAGTTCTCCCATTGGGGTACCGATCGCTTCGTACAGTTCTCCTACGTCCACGCCACCGCCAACAGCTGTAAAATCGTATACGTCATATGGCAGGAAGAGTGGCGCCCATGATGCGATCTTTGCACGCTTTTCATCAGGCATCATCAGGGAGAAACCACGTGGGGTAAAACCGCCCGCATCACTTTCCAGTGCGAATATATGATGCTCTCCCTTTGCTTTCGCTACTTCTGCATATTTCTTACCACCACGGGTACCATTTTCTTCGTTTGCAAACAGTACAACACGGATGGTATGTTTTGGTTTAATGCCCAGGGCTTTGAATGCACGCAGCAGTTCTACGGACTGCACACAACCCGTACCGTCATCGTGTGCGCCTTCATTTACATCCCAGGAATCCAGGTGACCACCTACAGTAATGATCTGATCAGGTTGTTCGGTACCACGGATTTCACCGATTACGTTGTGACCAGTGGTATCAGGCAGCATTTTACAGCTGGTACGGAGGTACAATTTCAGGTCAGACTCTCCTTTCAAACGGTTGCTCAGGAGGTCAGCGTCTTCCAGACCAATCGCCACGGCTGGGATCTTAGGGAAGGCTTCGTCATACTTCATGGCGCCGGTATGCGGCAGGTTATTCGCCCCATGGGTCATGGAACGTACCACTACCGCCAGTGCACCATATTTGGCGGCACGGCTGGCGCCCTGGCCACGGTATTTCACCGCATCGCCATAAGACTCAAACGTATGGATCAGCTCTGGTTTGAAGTGATAGTTATAGAAAACGATCTTGCCTTTGATCTCGTCTTTTTTCGCCTCCAGGTCTTCAAAAGAAGCCACCTCAATTACCGGAGCGGTAATACCTGCCGGCGCACTGCCTACGGAGTTACCCAGGGCCAGTACGTTTAAAGGCGGTATAAAGTCGCGACGGCGGGAAATAATACGTACTTCTTCCTTGGCGCCCCTCACCCAGTGTGGCACCTGGCAGGCCTGCAGATATACGGTATCCGCATTGGCATCTTTCAGTACCTTTTCACCCCATTTCTCCGCTTTCACCATCTGTGGCGATCCAGCCAGACGGCCGCCTACCTGCTGGGTAAGCTCTTTCAGATTGGCATATGCCTTACTGTGCGTCAGCACTTCGTTAGCAAGGCTTCTCAAGGCCAGGGAATCATTCTCTTTCTGTTGTGCACATACCGGAACGGTGATGGCCAACAGTGCCGGCAGCAGGTAATTTCTCATAAACACAGTCGATTTTAAAGGACTAAAACTAATTAAATAAGACTGTTATTCAAATGGGTACCTCATACATTAATCGGACATGACAACCTTAACATGCCGCTAATCCCAATTAGCGGGAGTGGCAAATTAAAATGTTATAATTTTGTAGTCTGTAATTAACGTAAAAACTGTGTTCTGCGTGAAGCGTTCTGCATTTCGATGCTAAACGTCTGGCACTGACGTTTAGCGTTTTAAAGTTTTAAATAACAACACATGCGAATTGGAATAGTATGTTACCCTACTTATGGGGGTAGTGGCGTACTGGCAACAGAACTGGGGAAGGCACTGGCAGATAAAGGGCATATGGTCCATTTTATCACTTACCAGCAACCTGTGCGACTCAATGCCTTTCATGCCAATATATATTATCACGAGGTGCAGGTTCCTACTTACCCGCTATTTGATTTCCCACCCTACGAGTCTGCACTGAGCAGCACAATGGTAGATGTCATACTGAATCAGCAGCTGGATCTGCTGCATGTGCACTATGCCATTCCGCATGCCTCTACAGCTTACCTGGCAAAACAGATTGTGAGCAAGCAGGGCCGTATCGTACCGTTTATCACAACACTCCACGGTACAGATATCACCCTGGTAGGTAAAGATAAGACCTACGCCCCGGTAGTTACCTTCTCTATCAATGAGTCGGATGCTATTACGGCTGTATCTAACAACCTCCGCGAAGAGACTTATAAATCATTCCAGATCGAGAAAGATATCGAGGTCATTTACAACTTTGTGGACACCGAGCGCTTCAAACGCCGCTCTTCAGAACTCATGCATTTCAGGAATGCGATTGCGCCTAACGGCGAAAAAATACTGCTGCACGTATCCAACTTCCGTAAGGTAAAACGGGTACCGGATGTCGTAAAAGTCTTCCAGAAAGTAAGAGAAAAGATCCCTTCCAAGCTGCTGCTGGTAGGTGATGGTCCGGACAGACCTGCTATCGAGGCGATGTGCCGTGAGATGAACCTCTGCGGTGACATCCGTTTTGTAGGTAAGCAGGAACAGCTGGAAGACGTGATGTCTATTGCTGACCTCTTTGTATTGCCTTCTGACTATGAAAGTTTCGGTCTGGCAGCACTGGAAGCCATGGCGGCAGAAGTACCGGTTATTTCTTCCAATGCGGGTGGTTTGCCGGAAGTCAATATCCATGGTAAAACAGGTTTCCTGAGCCCGGTAGGAGATGTTGACAGCATGGCTGAAAATGCCATCAAACTGCTGGAAGATGAAAAACTGCTGGCTGCGATGCGTAAAGGTGCGCTGGAACAGGCACAACGCTTCCACATTGACAATATCATTCCGCAATATGAGGCGCTGTATGAAGAAGTGATGAACAGAGCCCTGGAATCTGTTGATAAATAAGTCTTTAAGCCTTTTTACATAAAAGCGGCGGTCAGGGTATACTGACCGCCGCTTTTTATTGTCGCGTGCTAATCCATCCTGGCCCTGGCTAAGAAATGCCAGATTCATCATAGGGCGAATCGGTCCGGACACCCAAATGCGGGAATTGTGAAGTCCCCTGGCCAGCCTCTGTTATCATACGGAAGCCCCATAAGCGTAAATAGCGGAAAGACATCCTCAATAAAAAAGCCCCCGGAAGCTGATCCGGGGGCTTTTCAATATGTTATTCGGGTAGTTATTTCTTTCTGATCCAGAACTCAGGGTTCTGTTTCTGTATACCTCTGTAGATCTGCAGCTCAACCTCACCCAGGTTCTCCAGTTCATTGGTACCCGCTGTACCGATCACCTGACCGGTGCTTACCCTGTCACCTGTTCTTACATTTACACTCTGCAAACGGGCATAGTTGGTAAAGTACTGGCCATGTCGGATGATCACAAGGGAACCACCACCCGGAATCACAGCTACCGTTCTCACTTCACCCTGGAAGATCGCTTTTACAGGAGCGCCTTTGCCGGTTCCGATAATTACACCATCATTCTCTACCGTGATCCTTTCTATTACCGCGTGCTGCTGACGACCGAAGTGACCTATGATATGACCGGAACTTACCGGCCATGGCAGTTTACCACGATTGCTTTCAAAGCTTTCTGACAATGCCAGCGCTTCCGGTGTTGCTTCCAGGACGTTTTCTGTACGGACTGGCTTTTCGGGCTCAGGAGCAGGTGTAGCAACCGGTGGTTTCGGCGCAGGCTCAGCTGGCTTAGGATCCGGTTTATCAGGTTTATCGTTGGCCGCGACAGCGTTGTTATTATTTGTATTCTGGGCAGCGGCGGCGGCTTTTGCAGCAGCGGCATTTGCAGCAGCAAGAGCAGCAGCTTTTCTGGCAGCTTCTTCTTTTCTGCGTTTCTCGTCAGCAGCAGCTTTACGCTTGGCGGCAGCTTCCTCTTCTGCCTGTCTGCGGGCAATTTCTATCTCACGACGGATAACCGCCTGAATAGCAGCCTGTACTTTCTGCGCGTCTTTTTTGTTCTTGGTGATGTCGGTCATTAACTCTTTCTCACGGCCCTTCAGATTGGTCAATACCTTATCTTTCTCCTTCTTATCCGTTTCAAGGATTGTACGCTGTTCCTGCTCCACTTTCAGGGTGCCGGAACGTTTTTCTTTCTGTTCCTGCAGACTCTCAATCTTCTTGCTCAGCAAGACCCTGGTTTCCAGGATATTGTCGGCCTGTCTGCGCCGGTAATCACGGTATTGTTTCAGGTATTGGTATCGCTTGATCGCATCATTGAAAGTCTCAGCCGAGAAGATGAAATTCAGCATGTCATAAGTACTGCGGTTCTTATACGCATATACGACCAGCTGTGCATATTGTGACTTCAGCGTATCCAGGTCTTTCTCCAGGGTTTTAATATCCCTGTAGGCAGAGTTAATATCGCCATTGATGAAGTTGATCTCTTCGTTGATGTTATTGATAAGACGGGTACGTAAAGTGATTTTATCGCGCAGGGCCCTTAACTGGCTGACACTTTCACGGGTAGATTTCTTTGTATTCTTCAGCGCTTCATTCGCTTCATCGATCTCACGTTGCAGTTCTTTTTTTCTATGCTCGAGTTCTTCCCGCGACAATTGGGGAGCCTGTGCATGCAGCAAGGCCGGTAATAAACCTAAGATCAATACAAACGGGAAAAACTTCTTCAGATTCAGCATGATGGTTTTAAAGATAGCTGCAAAATAGCAATTTACAAATTTCAGGTACATTCCAATACATTCCTACTCTCTTGAATAACCAGAGGGAATGGTGAATGGAAAGCTTAACGGCTGTTCGAAATCTATTTTGTTAAATTCCATATTGATCTTTGTGTAGTTCTTCTCTTCCACAAAAACCCGCCTGAGGGTAGCAAATTTAACTTTATCCAATGATTTGTATTCACCATAGGTGAGTTCGATAGACCGCCTGCGTGTACTATCCTTATCCATCACCTTACTTTGTTGCAATACATAGTCATCAGCAAACACATTGAACAGACTTGTGAACATGGTACTATCGCAGGTGAAAGAGATCACGGAAGGTGTCTTTACAACCTGGTATACTGAGTCCGTCAGATAGATAGGATTACCGATGATCAGGTCCTGTAAGGTCTTGAAATCAAAGGGAATATTCAACAGATCTTTTGCGTTGTTCATATCACGGAGATATGCCACTTTATGAAACTTATCAATCGCTTTCAGACTGTCCGGAGTGATAATCGCCCTGGCTACTTCTCCGATGATCGGTACAGATACGGATATCCAGATGATGCTGTCTTTATGCAGACGCATGTTAGCGTTAATGCCTGACATTTGTTTGGCTTCCGTTTCGAAATCAACCTTTAATTTGGCGGAGAAGGTGGTAAAATTGATATAGTTACCCCGCAGTTTTGCGAGCATTTCTTTATTAAAAGTATTTGCAGCAGCAATGGATGCGCTGTCTGCTGCTGATGCCTGATGATGAGTGGTATCCGTTACCGGAAAAGACGTACCTGCTATCTGGCGGCTATGCCTGCATGAAAAGAGTCCCGTGCTTACAATACCTAATACTATCAGTGCTAATGTTTGCTTCATCATGATCTTTAATTCAATACATTCCCTGTTTCACCGGGAAGTTCGCTATTCCCTTTCAGTTGCAAGTATATACCGTTTTTCTGCAATTTTGCGGGCTAACCCTACCGAATTAGCGCCCTTTTGTTTGGCCAGCTGCCAATATTCAAGCGCCTTATCTACCTGGTGGAGATTAAACAGGATATCCCCATAGTGTTCCAGCATACCTGGATTATCACGTGCATCTTCTTGCTGTAAAGCTTTTTCCATCCATTCTCTGGCCTGTTCATAACGGGCCATACGAAACAGGATCCAGGCGTAGGTATCCATAAAATTGGCGCTTTCAGGTTCCAGTTCCAGTGAGCGCTTAGACATACTTTCTGCTTTGCTCAGCTGCTCTCCTCTAAGTGAGAGATAGTAACTGAAATTGTTCAGCACAAGCGCATCATTGGGTCTGATTGCCAGCGACCTGTCGTAACAGCTATCTGATAACTGATGCTGACCGGTAGCATGATAGGCATCTCCCAACAAAGAGTAAACATCTGCCCGGGTGCCTTTATCACCGTTGTTTGCCGTCTGCACAGCCATATTCAGCGCATCTATAGATGCAGGATAATTTTGCAGCAAAAAGTTAGCCACCCCTTTGAAATAATGACCCATAAATTCCTTTGGAAAACGCTCAGATACTACTGAGCTCACTTTCAGGAGGTTAGCGGATTCCTCTTTACGGGAGTAGATCCACATTAACTGGTACCATACGGTAAAACGTGTGGAATCCAGTGTAACTGCTTTGTTATAATCAATCAGTGCACTATCCAGCATACCGGCCTGAGAATACATATCAGCCTGTAATGCATAGGCTTTCGCCTCTTCAGGATGTGCATTGATCACCAGCTGTGACAGCTGTAATCCTTCTTTCAGTTTGCTGGTATCCAGTTTCTGCATTTGCAGGTAAGGATATACATAGGCTACTTTCTCGTCAATGCTGTAATCAGGATTGGTGAATGCACGGGTCAGGTACTTCCAGTACAGTACGGTATCACCATCCTTTTTAGCATAGCCGGACAACGCTATTAATGCCCTCGGATTGGTGGAGTCGCGGTCCAGCACTTCTTTGTAAATGGCTGTCGCCTCTTCCACGCGATCATTGGAATTGTAGATATCTCCGAGAACCAGGTAATACCTGACCTCTTCCGGGTTCTGGTTAATGAGCTTCTGCACTTCAGCAGCCGCGTCATCTATCCGGTTTAGTTTCAGGTATAAGCGCTGCTTCTGAAAGGCCAGTTCTTCTACCAGCCCTGTCCTTGCTTCAAGCGTATCAAATACGATCAGTGCCGCTTCTGTTTTATCTGCCTTGGACAGGAACATACCCTTATTGTAGATATACTCTTCATTTTCAGGATACCTCCTGGAGAGGCGGTCATATACAGCCGCAGAACTGTCAAACTGGGCATTCACACCGAATGCATCTGCCAGCGTTATCTGGAACCACTTATTAGTCGTGTCCATAT
Source organism: Chitinophaga pinensis DSM 2588 (assembly GCF_000024005.1). Classification (NCBI taxonomy): domain Bacteria; kingdom Pseudomonadati; phylum Bacteroidota; class Chitinophagia; order Chitinophagales; family Chitinophagaceae; genus Chitinophaga; species Chitinophaga pinensis. Next base: position 1,411,811 of record NC_013132.1, on the reverse strand, counting down.
TGGCTGCCCTGCGGGCAAAGCCCAGTGCATATTGCGGATTCCGCACCTCGATGAAGAGGCGGGCCAGCTCGTAATAGGCAGTAGGATTGTTCCTTTTCAGGCGCAGGTAGTCAGAAAACTGGGTGATGGCAGTACGGTAGTCGCCTAGCAATTTCGAGCGTTCCGCAGAGAAGAAAAGACTGTCAGCCCTTTGTTGCAGGAGAGATGAATCCCGGATGACGTGCACTGTCCGGGAGGCAGACTGACGGGAGGCAACGGATTTGCCGGTGCGGCAGGCAGTCCCCAACACACAACAAAAACCTGCCAGTAACAAAGACAACCGGCTTACGCGTCTGCAGAAAGCCGGCAGACTGTTTATTACGGGCAAGGTTTTATCGTTATTGTGGGTTCTGAACATTTATTAAGATTTACCGGTGTGGCCAAAACCGCCGGCACCACGTTCTGTTTCTGTCAGCAGCTCCACTGCTTCCAGCTGGGCCTGTACAAATGGCGCGATCACCATCTGTGCAATCCTTTCACCGTGGGCAATTGTCTGTGGCTCGTTGGACAGGTTGATCATAATGACCTTGATCTCTCCTCTGTAATCCGCATCAATTGTGCCGGGTGTGTTCAGAAGGGTTAAACCCTGCTTGATTGCCAGACCGCTGCGAGGTCTGATCTGGGCTTCATAGCCAGTCGGTAGTTCCATGAACAGACCAGTAGGAATGAGCATCCGCTCCAGTGGTTGCAAAGAAATAGCTGTTTCCAGGTTAGCCCTGAGGTCCATCCCGGCCGCTTCTGCTGTGGCATAGGCCGGCAGCGGATTTGCGGATTTATTGATGATTTTAACTGTAATAGCTGCCATTGATGCAAAGGTATTTTAAATAGTCCATAGTCGGCAGACTACAGACAATTGGTTGATTTACGATAAGTTATCATGCCTTTTCCAGAAGTACGGTCGCATATGCCACCACTCCTTCCTCACGCCCTACAAAGCCCAGCTTTTCAGTAGTAGTGGCTTTGATAGAGATCTCTTCTGTTGAGATATTCAGGATATCCGCAATGGTTTCCTGCATCTGTACTACATAAGGTTTGATCTTAGGCGCCTGCAGGCATAATGTGCTGTCAATGTTTACGACCTGGTAACCTTTCTCATTGATCAGTTCCAGTGTACGTTTCAGCAGTATTTTGCTATCAATGTTTTTGTAAGTGTTATCTGTGTCAGGGAAATGAAGACCGATATCCCCGAGACTGGCAGCTCCCAGCATAGCGTCGCAAATGGCGTGTAACAGCACATCCGCATCACTATGTCCCAGAGCGCCCTTGTGGTGTGGTACCAATACTCCACCCAGCCAGAAATCTCGTCCTTCTGTTAACTGGTGAAAATCTACCCCTAGCCCGATACGCAATTTAGTCATGACAAATGTATAAACTTTGAAATATAAGCTTTTAAAAGCTAAAGTTATCGCAAATTAAAAATCCTCCGGCGATTTCCGGAGGATTCTTATATTTTAAAAAAACATTAACTATTTCAGTTCCAGTGATTACCAGGTGTTGCTGTTGTCTTCCTCATGGTGATCCAGGTCGAATACCAGGGAGAAACGGAGGGTATTGGACAGCGGGTTACGCTGAATACCATTACCGGAAGGTACCAGATAGGAGAAGTTGAGACCGAACATGTTATATTTCACACCCAGACCAGCGGTAGCGTACTTACGGTTACCCTTGTCTTTGTTTTCGTAGAAATAACCGGCACGTACAAAGAACTGATCACGGAAGGCATATTCACCACCCAGCGACACGGTAAACTCTTTCAGCTCTTCACCAAAACCACCTGGTGCATCCCCAAAAGAGGAGAAGATACCGGAGATAGTGGATTTCTGACGATAAGCGCCTGTACTATCCGGCGTAGGTACCATCAGTTTATTCAGATCCAGCGCCAGGGTCAGTTTGTTGGTCTCGTCCAGGCCGAAAGCGTAGGATGTACCCAGACCGAAATTGGTAGGCAGGAAGTCTTTATTGGTTGCAGACTCCGTATAGGAGATCTTGGTACCAATGTTGGTCAGTGCCAGACCTACGTTCCAGGTATTTACACTGTTGTCAGACTTTTCGTAGTCTTTTGTATAGAAGAAAGAGAGGTCAGTAGCGAAAGCAGTTCCAGGCTTAATCACACGGCCATTGATATCGCCGCTGGCAAGATTGGAGTAGATATAACGTCCGGCCAGGGCTACAGAGAAGTTATCAGATAACTTACGTGCATAACCTGCATCAAAAGCAAATTCACGTGGACGATAATCATATGTTGGCATACCGGTAATATCAGTAAAGTTGATAGTACCTAATGAGAAATAACGTAATGAAGCGGAGACGGTCTGCATTTCATCCAGCTGGTAATAACCAGACAGGTTAGCCAGAAATACGTCATTCACCAGTTCCTTTAACCATGGGGTGTAGGTAACAGAGATATTGGAGCGGGATTTTGCAAAAGCCACCTTGGAAAGGTTCCAGTACATGGAATTCGCATCCGGAGATGTGGCAATACCTGCATCACCCATTGCGCCAGCCCTTGCATCTGGGGAAATACGCAGGAAAGGTACGGCTGTATTAATAGTGTTTGTTCGACCATCGAGCTGACCAGATCCAATCTGAGCACTCGTTGACAGAGAAAATAGGATGCAACAAATAAAGACAAGGTTGATAGTCACCTTTCTGATCATGCAATTATACATGCAATAGTGTTTAGAACGAGTTGTAAAAATAGTACGAAATTCAATATGTTCAATAACAGGGGCCTGGTAAGGGACGTGCGAATTTAGTTTTTGCATTTTGATGCATAGGTTAAAATACAGATACTTTTCCGCCTAAAATCGATGTTTTACCATTCGCTGTTACCAAAATACTATATATATACATTCCAGGCGGCACCCTTGCTTTGGAATCGTTGGTTCCATCCCAGGATGCCCCTACATAACGGCTACCACCATCATTTATTGTATGACGCATAGTTTTTATTTGTTGCCCTGTTATCGTATAGATCCGCACGATTACATCCAGTACCTGGTTCTGTTGATTATGCTCAAACGTGAACTGTGTCTGGTCGTGAAACGGATTAGGATAACAGCTGGCTTTTCCTACCGTCATCCCGGATGACTTTATCACCCGGAACTGCAATGTGGCCTTACCTGAGTTATTATGCGTATCCCAGGCCCTGATGGACATTGTATGCGGACCTTCTGTAAGATTGTACAACGGGAACCGCACATGGCCTTCCTGGTAGCTGTCTGTTGTGGCTTCGAAGAAGTTATTCAGTATGTAATACTGCCCTTCATCATTGTCCAGTGTCGCGATCAGATCATGCCCTATTCCATAACCGGAAGTATTGATGCCCTGATCATCCTTCAGATGCAACAACAGTACCGGATTCTCAGCAGTCAGCCCTCCATTGCGGAAATACTCATTGTCCAGATATGCTTTAATAACAGGTCCCGACTGATCTTGTTCAATACCATCAGCCGTACCGCCTATCTGCACACCGGTGTAGACGCCACCTGCCGCCATAATACTGTTAGCCGCATAGAAACTCAATGCACCAGCGCCTGACTGGTAATCGATATCTGCCGGCACTACAAATGTGCAGGAGAACCACCCATTCTGAACGCTCTGCTGGCCACGATAAAGGATATTCTGACGCTGGTAATAAGCTGCTTTGGTGCTACCTGCATCATTGCCCAATGTATACTGCAAAGCAGGTTTATCATACACAGTGGTATACAAGGTACCCTTGTAACTATCCTGCCGTATGCCCTGTTCATCTTCCAGGTGACCTTTCACCGTATATTTACCCATAGCTTTCAGCGTATCAGGAATATCACCAACAGCTTTCCCATTGATAGAATCAGTCACCACGTGATACTGCGGAAAAGCCAGCGTCAGCGCAGGATCCCCCAGCAACTGAAACTTCCGGTTGTTAGGAATGTCAATGAGCGTAGCAGATGTTTTATTCTTCGCCAGCATAGCCGCTTCTCCCAATGTTGGCATACGACCATCTTCATGGGGTGTCAGCAGCCTTTCCAGATAGTTAGCATTCATTACCTTGTTGGAAGCAGAGAATACTGTTCTTGTAGTGGTCATCAAGGCGATACCGCCACCCTGCTCCTTCAGCAACAACTTTTCTCCCAGGGAAACATAGGCCGGGTTATCAAAAGGTGCAAAATCGCACGTTGCAGTGATAAACAACGGCAGTCTGCCACCATTTTTCCAGGTATCCAAAGAACTTTCTTCCAATATGACCTCTTCTGCCAGCCGGGAATAGCTACCATGGCCCGTATAGTTCCATATCAGCGTTCCGTCAAAAAGATCTTCTGCAATAGCAGTATTGACTGCCGGATATCGGCTACCGCCTGGATCTGCTATTTTCGGATAGGCATCCAGGTATATCTTTTTGATATTGCCTGCCGGCCATTGCGTACTCACTATCTGGCTCATACTTTCTGCGTCCTGCAGATGCAGGTTATCATCACCGTCATCTGCCACAATAGTGATATGTTGCTGCCAGCGACCATAGTTAGCCGGCACATTATATCCAATGATCTTATTCACCACAACTTCTGCCTGTGAAGGCTGTTGTACCGGCAATCTGCCTATTGCTACATCCAGCAGATTTACTCTGCCGTTATCATTGATATCATCTGCATCATCCAGAAAACCAAAGAAGTCATCTGAAGGATAGGCATATACAGGATCTGTAGAGATGGTGCTTTGCCAGGTAGGTATCATGTTCGTATTACCTGCTATCCTGTTTTTATAGTCGTAGGAGGCATCTCCGAATAATAACAGGTATTGCAGTCCTCCACGGTCATGACACATCTTCACAAAGTCCCTGATTGCCGTAGGATCCGGCGTACCGGAAGCAAATTCGTTATAGATCTCATTCACCGTTACCACTCTCACGTTCAGCCCATCATGTGTACCATGCCAGGCAGCCAGTTTGGAGGCTGCTGTTCGCAAAGACGGAGTGGTCACTATCAGCATATTTGTGCCATTGATGTCGTGTAAGTCCTGATTAGGTACTACTCCGCCCTTAATAAGCGGCAGGTCCTGTTTTCCGTCAAATGCCACATATTCATGCAATGTGCTGCAATCTCTTGAAAACGTGAGCATCGTACCTGTCAGCTGTGTATTGAGCCGTACCGGTGATAATGGTGTTGTCACATCCAGTACGACTGTCGCGCTATTCGCCTCTCTGATGCGATACTGTGCTGTCTGCCCCGGAGCGACAGATATTGCATCGCGGAAAAACAGCTGATCCAACCCTCCTTTTTTCAAGGGATAACGTGCCTGTACACTCACATAATCCAGCCATCCCTGCGCACCGCCACCACCAGGTGTGAATGTAAGTTCAACAGGTAATATATCACCTGTATAACCAGCGGTATAATAGCCTGAGGCCACCGCTGCAAAGGATTCAAATATATTGCCACTTACAGGCGATAAATTAAGCGTACCGACGACACTATTCCCAATCTTCAAGGAAAATCTGCTGGTACTGGTCCCTCTGGCAGCTACCCTTAGCCCTACTTTCAGTGAGGTAGGCGCCTGTTCCATTGGAAATGAAAGACCCAAAGAAGGCTTTACGCTACTGAAATTAGTACCCCACCATTGTTTACCACTGCTCAGGAAATTGATGCTATCGCTCTCATGCCATACACGGTAATCATAGCTGTTGACGGTAACAGTGGCAGCAGGTGTACTCATATCCCGGGCTACTCTTTTTCCCCGACCGCTTACTACAGTTACAAAATACCAGGCAGTATCAGTATACAGGTTTGTGCTCCGCGTAAAATTTCCTCCCTGGTATTGCCAGCTGTGAGGACCCGGCGCATAAAAAAACAGCGCATCTTCCTGCTCCAGAAGGGCAACCTCCGGCAAATCGTCGTGTCTGCTGACAGCATTGCTTTCAGGCAACATTTGTCCGCCAGTACCATATAATCTTACTTCACTGAGACTCCCGCTGATACCGATTCCGTTGAGCAGAGACTTATCTATTTTGTAGATGCCTTCCCGGGTTACACCGAGCTTATACCAGCTCCCTTGGGAAAGCACTGAATGTGCAGCGTAAGGTCCACCTCTCCCATTAGCTCCCGCTACCGGCAGGTAACAGGCAAGTAATAAACAGAAGAAGACGGTTAGCTTCATAGTGGTTATTTGCGCAAACATAATAATTATAAAATATATTTATAGGGCGAAATCAGCCAATAGGACAGTTGTCACGAAATGTCTGCATGGGACAGCCTAATTGTATTTCAGCTTTTTATAACATGTGAAGATACACAGGCGGGACATTTTATGACATAGTATTTCCGCTGGGTATAATAAGTAGTCGTATTGCAGCGTTCTATTAGCGGTAGTTGCTGCCTGTAGCCGATGAAATAAAAGATGAATGAAAGGGACTGATAACCGGAACAGGAAATTCGTATATTTACGTACCCGGGGGATCGCAAAAAAGGAAGTAATGGAGTGATATGTATGTAGTAACCATATATCTATGAATCATAAAACCAACGCCACCTACTACCAGCAACCACCAGAAAGCCATTGGCAGGGATTACAGTTAAGATTAACTTAATACGTAGTTCAGCCCGTCGTAAGAAATACAATCAACTGATTATCAATATTATAAACTCTACAAACCGGTGAACGCTTACAGATTAATTATTTTTACTATAAAATAAAATATCCTACATTTGCGTTTACCAATAACATCAAATAAAAAAGCTGAATCGCATGCATAGATTAACCTCTGTCTCAATGCTCTTAGGCGCCAGTATAATTCTGTCAATGTCCGCATGTTCATTTGGCAAGAAAAAGGAGAAATCCTCTGCTACTGGCTGGAATTACAATGATCCTAAGATGGGTGGTTTCAGTGTGGCCAAAAATAAGGACCAGCAGACTGGTCCGGGTCTTGTTTTCGTGCAGGGCGGTACCTTCGCCATGGGAGCGACTGAACAGGACGTAATGGCTGACTGGAATAACATCCCTAGACGTATTACTGTTTCTTCCTTCTACATCGATGAAACGGAAGTGGCAAACGTTCACTACCGCGAGTACCTCTACTGGTTACGCCGTATGTACGATGAATCCTTCCCTGACGTATACCGCAAAGCTTTACCGGACACCCTGGTATGGCGTAGCGAATTGGCTTACAATGAGCCACTCGTAGAATACTACTTCCGTCACCCTGCCTACAACGATTATCCGGTAGTAGGTGTGAACTGGAAACAGGCCGTTGACTATTGTAAATGGCGTTCCAACCGTGTGAACGAAAAAATGCTGATCGATAAAGGTCTGCTGTCTCAGAATGATATGAAAAACCAGTCTGACGACAACACCTTCGATACCAAAGCATATACTGCGGGTCTTTATGAAGGTATCCCTGGTAAAATGTCAAAATCTACCAAGGAGCAGTTCAGAAACGCAGATGGTTCTCCTCGTACCGCTCAGTTCGAAGATGGTGTAATGTTACCAAACTACCGCCTCCCGACAGAAGCTGAATGGGAATACGCGGCACTCGGTTACATCGGTCAGAACCCTGGCCCTTCTAAGAAAGAAGGTAAACGTGGTGAGGAGTTGATCATGAACAAACAGGTTTATTCCTGGGGTACCAACAACAGCGGTCTGAGAGATATCCGCCGTGGTGCATGGCAAGGTCAGTTCCTGGCGAACTTCAAACGTGGTTCCGGTGATAACATGGGTATGGCAGGTGGTCTGAATGACCGTGCATCTATCCCTGGTCCTGTAATAGCATTCTTCCCGAACACTTTCGGTATCTATAACATGTCAGGTAACGTGAGCGAGTGGGTACTGGACGTTTATCGTCCGCTGAACCCCATCGACGGTGATGACTTCAACTACTTCCGTGGTAACAAATTCCAGACTACCTATATGAATGGCGAAAGCGAGCCTGAAAAAGATAGCCTGGGTCACCTGAAAATGCGTGACGTAACTGACGAAGAAAGTGCTAACCGTCTGAACTACCAGAAAGGTGATGTTATCAACTACCTTGATGGTGACTCCCTGTCTAACGTAGAATATGGTTACGGTATCACTTCCCTGATCAACGACAAATCTCACGTTGTAAAAGGTGGTAGCTGGAACGACCGCGCTTACTGGCTGTCTCCAGGTGCACGTCGCTACATGCAGGAAGATATGGCGACTAACACAGTAGGTTTCCGTTGTGCAATGGACCGTGTGGGTAGCCCTGAAGGTAACAAGTTCAAAACTGGTCAGCTGTTCAAGAAACAACGCCAGAAAAGATAGTGCTGGAAACAGTGCATACAAAAAGCCCTCCTGGTTCCAGGAGGGCTTTTTTATTTTACCAGTAGCTTATCTGCTTTCGCTTATTGCCAGATCTCAAGGATCTCTTCTGTATGATTCTTTGTATCAGGCTTCACGATAATCTTATCAATCACACCCTTTTCGTTGATCAGGAAAGTCGTACGATGTGTGCCGTCAAAAATGCGTCCCATGAACTTCTTCTCTCCCCACACGCCATACTGTGTATGTATCATTCTGTCCTCGTCTGCCAGTAAGGGGAAAGGCAGCTCATATTTCTCGGTAAACTTCTGATGCCTTTTCTCGCTGTCCGTACTGACGCCTACTACTGCAAATCCCTTTTTCAGCAAGGCCTGGTAATTATCTCTCAGGTTACATGCCTGGGCTGTACACCCCGGCGTCATGTCTTTCGGATAAAAATAGAGGATCACTTTCTTTCCTTTCAGATCTGTCAGGGATACCTGCTTTCCTTCCTGGTCAATGCCCTTGAATATGGGCGCTTTGTCCCCTTCTTTCAAATGTGTCATTCTTTACTCCGTGCTTTCTATCTTGTAAAAGTAATGGTCTGCTCTTTTGTATTACCAGCAAGGTCGGTCACCAGTAAACGCAGACTGTGTTTACCGGCTTTACAATGCTCATCAAATGTATAAGTGATTGTATTGCCTTTACGGGAGAACATCAGCCATTTTCCATCCAGTTCAGCCTTGTAGGCTTTGATACCAGAATTGTCGCTGATGGTAAAAGACAGTCTGGCTGCCTTCGCTAGGTTTGCACCATTCTTAACACCGCCCAGTAAAGCGATTTTAGGCATCACGGTGTCCACTTCCAGGTGGAAGTTACCCAATTCTCTGAACTCCCCCGTATACCAGCCATTATCCAGCTTGGTACCCACAATGGTCTCTCCCAGCCCTTCACGGATCATTACTACCTTGTTTTGCAGTGCCGCAGGAATCGCTCTGTCAGGCTTAATACGCAGGGTAAAGTAGTCGTGTATCGGTATTAATGCCGTATGCAGCCTGAAAATAGAGGAAACTGATTTAGACTTCTCTCCTGCCGCGATCTCTGCATAATTAAAGCAGATCCTATCGTATAACGCTTCTTCATCCAGTGAAAACTCTACCTGGTTGTTTTCAAAGATATTCCTGGATTCAGCAAACATCGTATTGGCACATTTGGTCGGCTCTATTGCCTCTCCGCTCTGCTGCAAAGAGAACTTGACAGTCGTAGAATTGCCATAGGCATCCTTTACCAGCAATTTTACCGGATGGGGGGTGCCGTCTGACAGGTCAATGGTACCGTCTCCCTGCACATCCTTATAGATACCGAGCTTGTTGCCTGGTACGGAGAACAGCAGCTGCATCCACGGACCACCACCTTTTTTCAACTTGTAGTCCACATGCGCGTTGATATACCTGGACTCGTCAAAGCCAATGTTATCGATCTGGAAGCCACTGTTAGGCACATCCTTATCAAACATCACCACTTCATAGATACCGTAGCTGTTAGGCGCATTGCTCATACGGTCTACCGCATTCAGGCCGATACCCGCAACGGCAGCCCTCACCTTCACTACAGGCGTGACGGTTACATACTCGCCTTCTACTTTCTTTACCGGCAGTATCAGTGGCGTCTGGTCATAGACACTTCTGTCCATGTCATAAATCGCTATCCTGGTTACTTCAGGCGCTTTCGTATCGGGAATATCGAAACCGAACAGCAATGGGTTCAGCGGCTTCTCTGTATGTGTATCTCTGACCTCAAAGTGCACATGCGGACCAGCAGAACCACCGGTATTACCGCTCCAGGCAATGAACTCTCCTTTTTTAACAGGAAACTTGTCTGCAGGGATCTTCAGGTCGGTAGCCCAGCTCTCTGCCGCATATTGCTGTTGCTTTACATACTGCTCCAACGCCGGGAAAAAACGGTTCAGGTGACCATATGTAGTGGTATACCCGTTCGGGTGGGTGATGTAGACGATGTTGCCATACCCTGTATGAGAAACGCCGATCCTGCTGACATAGCCATCTGCCGCTGCATATACGGGCAGGTTTTCCTGTTGCTGGGTCTTAATATCAATGCCCGCGTGAAAGTGATTGGGACGAAGCTCTCCATAATTACCCGCCAGTTGGATAGGCACGTTCAGCGGATTGCGGAAATACCCCTGAGGGTAGTTCTTTTCCGGTAATTGAGCGTGTAACAGCTGAGGCACCAGGATGCATAACCCGAATATTCGTTTTATCATGACGCAAAAATAAGGCGATTTAAATGATTGCCTACATTTGTAATAACCAGAATCTCCTCATTATGAAAGGAAGAGTTAGTCAGGTGCTTATACATATTACCGGTTGCGTGATCTTTCTGGCACTACCAATCGTATTCTCACCGGATGCCAGCAATCTGTCAGACCTGTGGAGATACCCACCTGCCCTGAAAGATTTCCTGGTATACCTGGTCATCCTGCTGTTCTTCTATTTCAACTATTTCGTCCTGATCCCACAGTATTACTTCCGTCGGAAATATCTGGCATTCTTCCTCATTTCGCTGATCTGTTTCACAATCATTGTACTCTTACCCAATATGTTGGTGGACTTCAGAGGCGGTCCTCCGCGGGAAGGTTACGAGTGGCCCGCCAATAATCCCATGCCGATGCCTTCTGACAGGCATCCACACGAAATGCAGCACTCTCCGATGGAACAGGCAGACGAAATGAGCCGTCAAGGGAACGATCATCCATCGCTTCCGGACAGGTCTTTTTCTCCTCAACCTCCTCCTGGTATGGGCCCAGGCGCCCTGCCACAGTATAATCACCATCCGGTATCCCGTTCTATTTTACTGGATATCGGACACCAGGTATTCCTGTTTCTGGCGGTATTCTTTTTTTCCCTGATACTCCGCATTACGGACCGATGGCGACAAACAGAAAAAGAAAAACTCAATGCAGAGTTATCTTATCTGAAAGCACAGATCAATCCACATTTTCTGTTCAATATCCTGAATACAATCTATTCGCTGGCTGTTGAAAAATCAGATCAGACAGGAACAGCTGTCGTCAAACTATCACAAATGATGCGTTATGTGATCAGCGACGCCGGGCACCAACTGGTGCCGCTATCCAGAGAAATCGACTATCTGCGTAATTATATCGAATTACAGAAAATGCGTTTCGGCGATCAGCTTCCCCTGTCCTTTACAGTAACAGGACAGGCTACCGGCCAACTGATTGCGCCGTTGATACTGATCTCGTTCGTTGAAAATGCATTCAAACATGGCGTCAACGCAGCTGAAAATACCGACATTAAAATAACTGTGAACATACTGGAAAATCGACTTCATTTTTCTGCATTTAATAACAAGGTGACCATAAAGGAATTGCCGGAAACAGAAGGTGGTATAGGTCTGGAAAACACGTGCAAACGCCTGCAACTGCTATATCCTGCCAGCCATACGCTGGTGATCAAAGATGAAGCAACTTATTTTGAAGTATCTCTCTCATTACAATTATCATGACCATACAAGCGATCGCCATAGACGACGAATTACCGGCGCTGAAACTCATTGAAAATTTCTGTTCAGAAGTAGAGGGTATACAATTACAGAAAACGTTCAACGTACCGGCAGATGCATTAAAGCATATCGGGAAATATCCCGTTGATCTGCTGTTTCTTGATATCAATATGCCTTCTGTTACAGGCACTGATTTCTATCGCTCCTTACAGCAGGAAGCCATGGTCATCTTTACTACCGCACACGCGGAATATGCGGTAGAAGGATTTAATCTGAATGCCGTCGATTATCTGCTGAAGCCTTTTACATTCGAACGCTTCCAACAAGCCGTGCAAAAAGCACAACAGCTTATACAATCCCGGCATACGCAGCCCGCGGCTACGCCTCCGCTTGTATTCAGGGTCGACTACGGACTCACAAGAGTACAATTGAATGAAATACTCTTCATTGAAGGATTGGACGATTACCTGAAAATACACCTGCATCAACAGGCACCACTCATCGTCAGAATGACAATGAAAGCCTTGCTGGAAAAACTACCGCCACAATCATTCATTCGTGTGCACAGATCTTTTATCGTCGCGCTCGACCGGGTGGAACAGGTACGCAATAAAACCATTCATATTGCCGGACACGAAATACCTGTCAGCAGCAGTTACGAGACGGCTTTCTTTAGTCAGTTCAGGCAACAGTAACGCGTTTACCGCAACAAATACTCCCTTTACCTCAATCTTATGGCCATGTGCCGTAATAGGGAAATATTTGTATGGGTAACGCAGTTATATCACTGACTAAACCAACTCACAATGGAAAGAAAAGATTTTCTCAGAAACGGGATGGGCATACTGGGCCTCGCTTCCATCGTACCAATACTGAATGCGTGCGGAAAAGATAATGATACAACCAGTACGGATACAGATACAACAACAGGCACAGATACAGAAGGCGGTTCCTGTACCGTAACAGATACAGAAACTGACGGACCGTATCCGCTGTATAAAAGCAGAGGTTCCTCCATTCAGCGCGTAGATATTACAGATGGTAAAACGGGTCTCCCATTAAGTATTACCATCACGGTACGCAATGTAAAGGACAGTTGTAATGTAGTTAGCAATGCACGTGTGGACATCTGGCATTGTGATAAGGATGGATACTATTCCGGTTATAGTAATACAGGATATCTGGGTACACAGGACAACAGCGCACTGGTATTCTGCAGAGGTTTACAATATAGCGATAGCAACGGCCGGGTAAAATTCATGTCTGTTTATCCGGGTTGGTATACAGGTCGTGTCACACACATACATGCGCAGATCTATGTAGATAGTTCACTGAAACTGACCACGCAGATTGCTTTTCCGGATACGATCAACACAGCGGTTTATAAGACCTCATTATATAGTGCACATGGACAGAATTCCATGACGAATGCACAGGACAATATTATTATGGATTCACTGGACAATGAACTGGCAACGCTGACTGCCAACACAACCACAGGGGGGTATGATCTGACACATACTATCTACATTTCTGCTTAAGTAACGGGTGAGCACTTGTTACCAAAGCAAAAGGACCAGCGATTGGCTGGTCCTTTTTAATATGTTGCTGTTGGGTGTATCTGTTAAATACTATTCAGCTTTTGCTTCTACCTTATGTTTTTTAGGGTAGTTGAACAGTGCACTTGTGATGATAGGAATCAGGAAGATAGACACTGTGATGATGGAAGTCGCCCAGTCAGCTTCATGGCTTTCCAGGAATTTGGAAGCAGCTGTTTCCGGGAAGAAATGTTCGTAAATAGCCAGCATCAGTTTGATACCCAGTACACCGATTACCAGGAATGCGGCTGTTTCCAGGAAAGGATACTTTTCCATCAGACGTACGAAACCCTGCGCTACAAAACGCATCGCCAGGATACCGATAAATACGCCGGTCCAGATCAGTACGATATTATCACTGAACGCAACTGCTGCAAATACGTTATCGATAGAGAAAGCGAGGTCCATAATTTCTACCAGCGCTACTGTAGCCCAGAACTGACCCATCCAGCCGATAGTAGATTTATACAACCAGTTCTGGCTTTTGTCAATTTCCTCCGCTTCTTCTTCTACAACGCCAGCTTTTTCAGCCCGGGACTTCTCTGCTTTCTTTTTAAAATAGTCAAAGGTCAGGTACAGGAGATAAAGACCACCGATTGGTTTCAGCCACCATACTTTAATGAGGAGAGACGCAAACAGCAGACAGATACCACGGAAGACGTAAGCTCCGATAATACCATATTTCAGGGCTCTGTTACGTTGATCCTTAGGCAGGTCCATTACCATTGTAGCCAGTACAGCCGCATTATCCACCGACAACAGGCTTTCAATAATAATCAGGTTTCCAACGATCAGTAACGCCGGGATCGGGTTATCCATGATCTGCTGGAACATTTCAGCGATTTGCATAGTTGTTTGTTATTTTCTTGTTTTTTGTTGATAGACTAATTGTTTACGAGTTGTACCACAACAAGCCGTCCCCCTTCTTCCTGAGACAGCAGCAGCTGTTTATTGTCCGTCAGCTCCACCATCGAGTTCACCGGAATATCTTTCCCTTCGGTCACGTCTTTCAATGATGTAAGCGTTTGATTGACAAGTTGCCACTTATTATTATGAAATACAAAATATCCCACCGGTTTTTTCTGCTGATCTGTTAGTCTTTCGTTCGGATAAATGTTTCGATTCACATGCCAGGGATACAAATACTGGTTATGATAAACCATTAACCGGTGATTTTCGGGCGTAAAGCTACCCGGTTTTCTCGACCAATACAAATTGAGTACAGGTAATTGTCCGCGATAAGGTGTATTACAATGTGGACAGCAGGGGCTGGTAGTATTGTCAAACACGAACCATTTCTGGTCGCAATTCTTGTTCTGGCAAGGTTGCAGCAGGTCTACCGTTTTGATCAGCGCCTGCTCCCATTCGTCTGCCGTAGGGCGCATGGACGGATTATGTAACCCGTCAATGAACGCTTTATCAAACAATTCCTTCAGGTAAGGGCCACAGATAGTATACGGGACCTTACTGACGTCTGCCCAGGGCAGATGTGTCGGTTTTACCTGATCCAGACGCGGCCGGTTGGAAGCGTCTGTCGGATGTTCTATAAACAGCGCTTTCGCTCCCATAGACAGCTCTTCGTCCTTCTGCGCATCCGTATCGTGGATCTTTCCGCCACGCAGCGGATGACGGTACAGCAGGTACATATAGATCATGACCGCCAGGGCATGCCTGTCAGTTGCGATACTAGGCAGTTTACGGGCCGGATCTTCTTTTGGAAGATGTTTGGTCGCCATTACTTCCGGAGCGATGAAATCCGGCGTACCGATCACGTCAGGAGGAAATTTGCCGGGTACCACCAATCCGTCGATATCTATAATCGTCGCACTACCGGTACGTGGGTCTATCAGCACGTTTTTGTAAGAAAGATCGGAATGCGCCAGT
Source organism: Chitinophaga pinensis DSM 2588 (assembly GCF_000024005.1). NCBI lineage: Bacteria > Pseudomonadati > Bacteroidota > Chitinophagia > Chitinophagales > Chitinophagaceae > Chitinophaga > Chitinophaga pinensis. The sequence goes on along the minus strand of NC_013132.1, from coordinate 1,396,515 downwards.
CCGGCGGCGTGCATCCGTCTTACCGCACGTGCGATCTTGATATTGATAAGGAAAAATTTGAACCAGTCTCCCAGTTCGCTTGGATCCAGGTGCAGTTTAAACTGACGGCTCCTGAACTGCGGAGAGGCAAACCAGCGGCCTTCCTTTTCCTTACCCGCGATGGAAACCATCTGGGCGGCGCCGGCATTATATCCTGTGGTAAAAAAGAATTTCTGCTGATACACCGGCACGATAATACCGGTCTTTCCATCACGTTCTACAATATTATTGGGCCAGCAGAACAGATCTTTCCAATATTCGCCTCCCGGCTGATTGAAGATCCTGTCCCGGAAAACGTTGACAATATTGTTGAGCCGCTCTTTGGAATTGAAATCCTGTTTATCCCGGAAGAATGCCACGACATATGACTTATCCGGAGAAAAGTATACATCCTTCATTCCTCCCTGCATAGGATCACCGTTATCAACATATTGATAGGTTTTCCCGTCCTGCGCTGTTACTGTGATTATGTTGCTCATGTAATCCCTTATCAGTATAAAATAGCAATGGTACGATCGTCATGATTGCCCGGAGACCAGAAATCCAGCCAGCTAAGCAGGCATTCCTGTACTTCTGCGGGGGAACCGGCAAAGTTTACTTTCGCACCATCTTCATTGATGCCGTTCAGATCCTTCCACAGCTCGCGCCAGACCTCATTTTTCTGGAGATTGGCGTCCGTCTGGAACTTAGGATCAGTAATACCATCTGTCATCAGCAGCAATGCTGTGAAATCGGGTACTACTTTGAAGCGGATACGGTTCACATAAGCGCCGTTCGCGAAAATATCAGACATAGTGAGGAAACGCGTCTGTCCGGCAAACTCACCACTATCAGGCGTACCCATGACAAAAGCCTCGCCTGTAGTGTCCTGGTAGATGCCGATACCGCCATCCCCTACCCAGAAAGAGCTGATCACATAACCGGCAGCATATTTCTTCACCAGGGCAAAAATAAGGGTCGTGGCATAATCTTTCACTTCCGCTCCATTGTCCTGGGCTTCCTGTTTAATTTTTCCCTGTGCGATGAAAGCCAGCTTGCCGAGTTGCTCGATAAACTGTACGCTCACTTTTTTCTGGTTATCTTCACTGGGATCGCCAAGATAAGCAGCAATGGCTTCTTCCAGTATAGTAATCCTGTCGCTGGCAAGCAGTTCCTGGAAACTGGTCACGGCCGCTTTACACGCTATATTAGCCCCTTTGCGGCTGTATTTTGCAGAACCTGCACCATCGGCTACGGATATGATACCCCATCCCTTTTCAGCATTAAAATCGCAACCAAAGCTATCATCTCTGAACTTGCCTTCGTGCGCATGACTGCGTCCTCTCTTTGAAGCAATAACCAGCTTACGGTCGCCAAAAGGTAGCGTCACCGCGTCCTGATCGGGCTGCCAGTATTTATCTTCTTTATCAGAAGGCAGATACTGCCATAATGATTTCGGGTCCGGGTTCACGACAAGATGTATTTTCTTTTCGGAAAATGCTCTGTCAGCCGGATGATGCTTCAAACGGAACAACAGTGACAATATAAATTCGCCCTGCTGCTTTGGTGTACCGGAGATCGTATTGGTAGCTTCATCAAAAGCAATACCCAGTTCTGGTGGTATGCTCCAGTCAAAGTCGCCCATCTCCTGTAATCCCAATGCCACAGGATCAAATGTGAAACTGTATGCTTTATTTACCCTGCCATTTGGCATTGTAATATGCTTCTGCAGGATATCGTCGATCATTGATCTTTCTTTCCAGGATTCCACTATATCGTTTTGAGATTTTATAATCATCTGCACGGCCTGAAGGATATGTTCTTCCTGTATAAACTTTTCGAACAATGCCTGCTGGTTTTCCCTTACAGTATTGCCTTTGTGCCTCAGCAATGATTCTATAAAAGACTGATCGTGTTTCGTCATTATCCCTGAGTTCTGTTAATATCCAGGTGCCCGTCACCAAAGCCGTATTTGCCTTGTTTACCACACCAGGAGCAGGTACTTACCTCCTCCTGTCCTATGCAATGTACCTTTCCGCAGGAACAGACACTGAAACCGTACTGGTTACCGCAGCACGGACAGGTAGGAAATCCTTCCAGTTCATCAGTGCTCACCTTGCTGTTGAGCACACCGCCTTCGGCAGACAATTCAAAATACATATTATCTACAGGAAATGCACCGTTGAGGCGGTATCCCATAGACTGCATATCGAGCCCGCTGATATTTACAGGACGCAACCCTTTCTTATACTTGATCAGATAAGGTTTGCCGGTGTTCTGGCACTTGGCGGCAAAGATGGCGTAATTGGTATCTATGACTCCAGGCTTTACAGGTGGCAGCTTATCCACATCCACCTTTTCAATCACACCGTCGCTCAGCTTGGCTAGCTCTATACCAGAACCGTTGTTGCTGACGCTCACACTGCTGGATTTAATGGATGCAGTCACCCATCTGAAGAATTCTTTGTAGGACTGTGGCGTTGCGTTTTTAAATAACAATACCGTCTCTGTGAGTTCCTTCAGGGCACTCAGATTATTTTCATCTCCGAAGGAGATTGCAATCAGGTTTGATTTGTTTTGCCAGTTCTGCTTCCATTCACGGACAGCAGCGCTTGTATCATCAGTTGGTGTACCGTCTGTGAAAAGGAATACGATCGGTTTCCAGTCGCCTTTCTGTGTAGCGGTGGTGTGTATGGTATTCTTACGCATTTCATACATCAGGTGTCCCAGGCCATTACTGAGGGAAGTACCTGCGCCGATTGGGAACTTAGGCGGATAGAAGCTGATCACTTCCTGCAATGGTACTATTGTTTTTGCCTGACCGGCAAACACGATGATAGATACCCATGCAGTTTCCAGTGCATATGGGTCAGATTTCAACTCTTTTATGATGGCTGCAAGTCCTTCCTCAACAAACTGAATTTGTTCTCCTACCATAGACTCAGAAACGTCTATCAGGAAATAAATGGGTAACCTTCTCATCGACAAAAATAATTAAGTATGAGCAGGATGATCAGTAAGATGATCTGTGTCATATCCACAGACAATCCTGTACCTACCTGAAACGGCTTGATACCACTGAATAAGCTCAGTACGGGTTTGAAGATACTTTTGAAAAAACTGAATGCCTGCTTATAGGTGCCGGTTAAGCGCTCCTCATAAGGCAGCAGTTTGGAATATAAAAAGAGTCCTACTATCAGGATATTAACGATCAGATATAATAAAAACATTGGTATAGTTCTTTAATGTCATGCCGGCTGTACCGGTATGAGCGATGGTTATGTTGTACAGCGATTGCTGCCAAATCTTTTTAAATAATTACATGTACTTCTGCCGGTGGTGGTGGCAGTTGTATTTCTTCTGTTGTACCCACACTCTTATTGCCGGTACCGATAGATGCTGATACCCATTTAAAGAAGGACATCAGTGTTGAGCTATCTGCGGTATCGAGGTGTACAACATTATCAGTCAGTTCTTTCAGGAAACTGTCCTGCGCTTCTGCACCGGCGGCACAGGCGACCAATGCAGCAAGGTTTTTACTTTTCACTTTAGGCACGACTTCACGGAAAGCCGCCAGGTCGGAAGGCTTACCATCCGTCATCAGAAACAGTAAGGGGCGCCAGTCGCCTTTCTGCGTATCGCTGCCCTTTGCAACTTCCGCATCCAGTTTTGAGCAAAGCATTTCAAGCGCTGCGCCCATATTGGTGGGCCCTGATTCAGGCGTTGTGATCTCGGGTAACTGTAATGACTCCAAAGCAGTCAGTGGCAGCAGCTGTTTCACTTCACGATCAAACGTAATAATACTGATCCACACTGACTCCAGGGCAAAGGGGTCCTGTCTTAATTTTGACACCAATACCTGCAATCCGTTTTTCACTGCTTCTATACGTTCGCCGCGCATGGAGCCGGAAGTGTCAAGTAACAGGTATACCGGAAGACGTCTCATACTCTTATAATAATGTCAGGTCCATTAAATAATTAGGAATTACGAATTAGTAATTAGGAATTAGAAATTGAGAATACTATTCTCCATCGAAAGTTAAGAACAACAAGATGACAAGGTCATATCAGATAATAACGCATTTCAAAAGGAGAAAGCGTTTATTAACATTAATTCCTAATTCGTAATTCCTAATTCCTAATTGTCAAAATGCGCTTAAGCGTATTTTGAAAGGAACTGTTCCAGTCCGCCGCTCTGTCCAATACCTACCGCTTCAAAACGCCATTGGTTTTCGCGTTTGTAGATACGGCCGAATTCAACTGAAGTCTCGATAGAGAAATCTTCTCCCAGTTCATATTTCACCAGCTCTACATTTTTCGCAGCATCATAAATGCGGATAAATGAATTGCGGATCTGACCAAAATTCTGTTTACGCGCAGCTGCTTCATGAATGGTAACAACCACACAGATTTCTTTTACAGCAGGGTTAATAACAGAGAGGTCTACATGGATGGTTTCATCATCGCCATCACCGGCGCCAGTACGGTTGTCGCCGGAATGTTTTACAGCGCCATCAGGAGATTCCAGGTTGTTATAAAACACGAAATACGGATCTGATATGATCTTCCTGTTTTCACCTAAGAGAAATACAGAAGCATCCAGGTCACATTCTCCGCCTGTATGTGATTCATTGATATCCCATCCTAAGCCAATAGTGAATTTTGGTAATTCGATATTGGCTCTTTCTCCTTTTTGCAGATTGATTGCCATGATGGTATTTTTTTTTGAAGATGATCAAATAAAAAGTTTGCGTTGTTTCTGTACTCTTCCATCTGGTGATAATTATTACCAATGCAGCAATCCGCCAGCTCCTGCAGGAACCCATGCGTTTGTTTCATCAGCAATTTTTCATACTCAGCAAATGGCGCATTAAGTATGAATTTCACCACTCTTGTATTGAAGCGGAAGGAAGATGATCCTATCACGGCTTCAAGACTCTGTAAGGAATGTACACTATAGTAGTTTAACTTATTTTCTATGTTGGGATGAATATCCTGGTTCTGCAACTGTGCATAGTACAGGTAATAAGCATCGTTGCTCAGCCCGAATTTCTTCAGCAGATTCCGGATGATCAGTTCATGGCTACCCGTTATACGGATGTCATCTGTAAAGATCAGCGTTTTACCTGCAAGAAATTCCTTATCCAGATGGTATTTGTCATTGATGATCAGCGCTTTCCTGCTTTCCATATCCAGCGCGCCATAGTCAATGCTATAAGTTTTATAGCGATGGATCTTAGCGGTATCTGCCGGGTTATATCCCCTCATGCATAAATAACGGTTCAGCATTTTTACAAATGCTGTCGTCATATGATAAGAAGCAGTAGGGATAGTGGTATATGGGCTGGGTAACACGACCAGCTGTTCATTCTCTGACAATCTGTCTCCGTAAGTAGCAATGAAACCTGTAGCCAGTGCAGTACCGAATGCCTCCGCAACAGCGCCATCTCCAAATTTGAAGCAGCTGTAAGCTGCAGGATCAAACGGAAAATGAGCGTCATCTACAATGCTATGTAAGGCATAAACATCTTTCATGTAACAACTTGTTTAAGGGGTTATGAACAATGTCAGTCAGTGTTGCAGTTATACCCAAACGTTGTGCACCCTGAACATCGGCAAGCTGGTTATCACCCAGATGCCATACCTCCGTGGATAAAAGGTCTGTATGCAGTGAAGCAGCTTTGTCCAGCATCCGGTTGAACATTTGTACATCCGGTTTTGAATAGCCGGTTTCATCTGAATACAACTGAAATGCAAAAAGGGCGTCCCATCCCCATTCTGCCATTAGTTTACGTAATGTACGACCCTGAATAAATCCCGTGTTGCTCAGCAGGTTGGTTGTAATGCCCTGTTCCTGCAAAGCGGCTAACAACGTTGTTGTGTCCTCATACAAATGCAATGGAGCATACTGAAAGAAAAGTGCCTCGGACAAACTGTAGAATTCCTCCAGTTTGTCCGGGTGAACACTTTTAATATCTATTCCCAACAGGTGCAGACATAACAGATACATTTCGAATGTATGCACGTTGCGTCCGGTAATTTCGTTCATGTTGTTGATGAGCACATCTGTTTCTCTGAACACGGCTTCTACTTTTTCCGGCGCAAATGCCTCCAGGGAAAAGAAAGAGCGGAACAGAGCTGCACGCTTCGTTTTGAAGGAAGGATGCGAACGGATCAGCGTCATCCACAGATCGAAAGATACGTGCCTGATTTTTCCCATGTTACACGACGATATTCACTTCCGGTGGAGGCGGTGGCAATTCATTCAGTCCGGCTACTTCTTTATCGCCGCTTTCTACTTTCTGGCTGCCGGTGCTTACGGAGGCAGACACCCATTTGAAGAAGGCTTTGATCGTAGCGGCATCTGCCGTATCGAGTGAAACAACGGTATTGGTGATCTGCTTCAACAGGTTCACATCAGCGCCATTGCCCGCGGCACAGGCTACTGTAATACCTATTTTGGTATTCTGAAAGGCATTCAATCCGTTCTGCCATGTATCGGTGGGAATACCATCTGTCATCAGGAAAACCAGCGGTTTCCAGTCACCTTTTACGTCAGGAGTAGATTTTGCTACTTCCCTGTTGATACTGTCAGCCACCAGTTCCAGCGCGGAACCCAGAGAGGTACCGCCTGAAGCCTTTAATTCAGGCATCTGGAAAGAAGACAGATCTGTAAGCGGCACCAGCTGGCGCGCATCACTGTCAAAAGTGATCAGGCTGAGGAATGCAGTTTCCAGGGCATACGGATCCTGTCTCAGGGTAGAGATCAGTACCTGTACACCATTTTTCACAGCTTCTATGGGCTCACCGCTCATAGAGCCAGAGGTATCCAACACTAAATAAACTGGTAATCTTCTCATGAATGACTCTTATAGAAAGGGTTAATTAATAAACATAGTTCCGCAGGATTTCCACGAAGCTATCAGCTGGCTGAGGATCTCCCAGTGCTCTGAATTTCCAGGTACCGTTATTACGGTATACTTCTGCAAATACCAGTGAGCACATATTGTTATATGAAGCGTCTCCGGAGAGGTTAAATTTAGCGATCTCTTTTCCGCTGTTATCTACTGCGCGGATGAAAGCGTTTTCGATACCACCGAAGTGCTGGTTACGCTGACGGCCCTGGTAGACAGATACGATGAAAAGGATCTTCTCATATTTCGCGTCCAGGCTATCCAGTTTCACAATGATCTGCTCATCATCGCCATCGCCGGCGCCGGTACGGTTATCGCCTGTCAGCCAGATATTGCCTGACGGATGACGCTGACTGTTGAAGAAGATCACATCTCCCTGGTACAGGCTCAGGTTACGACCGTCGTTTGTCTGTACGGTTTTACCTAAGTCAGCTACTTTACCATTTTTATCAAGCAGGAACGCAATAGCATCCAGATCAAATTCCTCTTCCTTACCACCTAAAAGTTTGCCAAAAAAGCCGCCGCTTTTTTTACGCACGTCCCAACCAAGACCAATGGTTACAGTTGACAGATCGAAGCTTTCACCTTTATCATTTTTGCGGAGGTCAATGGTTTGTCCCTTAACTAAATTAATTGCCATAAAAGTTTTATTTCAATAGTGTGTTGATAGAATAGACTATTTGATGATTTGTCCTTTGTAGTATTTGCCCAGGAAATAAGCCAGGTCTTCTTTATATCCGATACCGGATGCCTCGAAACGCCATTTGCCATCTCTTTGGTAGAGGCGGCCGAATTCAACGCCCGTCTCTACGGAGAAATCTTCTCCCAGCTCGTATTTAGCTATTTCCTCGCCGCTTGCATCATCAACGATACGGATATATGAGTTTCTTACCTGACCGAAATTCTGTCTGCGTGTAGCAGCATCGTGGATGGTTACAACAAACAGTATTTCTTTGATATCAGCATTTACTTTGGACAGATCCACCCGGATGGTTTCATCATCTCCGTCTGCACTGTTTCCACCGGTAGGATCGTCGCCTGTATGGAGCAGGGCGTCATCCGGTGACGTGGTATTACCGTAGAATACAAAGTAACCTTCGCCAGGAATTAACCTGTTATTATCAATCATAAACGCGGATGCATCAAGATCAAAATCATTGCCCGTCCCCTCATTTGGATTCCAACCCAGACCTACGCTGATTTTGGAAAGCCCGATGTCGATTTTTTGTCCCTTCGATAAATTAATTGCCATGAAATCTTAAAGTTTGCAGGGTTTAAAATGTATAGTGATTATTGATTAACAACTGTTGCGATCATGCATTCAATACAATGTAGGTGATAAATATAACCAGAATATATCAGAACATGCTGCCCTGCATCAGGTTACAATTTGTGAATATATTTAAAATTATATATTCCGTGCCAATTTTAGTCATAAATATTTAGTTAAATCGGTAGTATGACTCATTTATCACCCATTTACACAGTTATTTAACATGTAGACGATTATCAGCGGTTTTTATTCTAAACCGATTTTCATACTTTAGGGCCGCCAAAGTGGAAAACCTAATGTCAATCACAGTAACACAGTTAAGCAAGGTATACGAAGAGCAGCGGGCAGTCAATGATATTTCCTTCTCGCTGAATAAAGGCGAGGTAGTGGGTTTTCTGGGTCCTAACGGGGCCGGCAAGAGCACTACCATGAAGATGATCACCGGCTACCTGCCTCCGAGTGGCGGTAATGCCAGCGTATGCGGCTATGATGTAGTGACGCATCCTATGGAAGTCAGACAGCGTATCGGCTACCTGCCGGAAGCCAATTCTCTCTATAAAGACATGTACGTCCGGGAGTTCCTCAGCTTTATCGCTGAAGTACATAAACTGGGCAGTAATAAGGAAAAACGCATTTCCGAAGTGATCGCTATGACCGGTTTACAGCCGGAAAGCAAGAAAAAGATCGGGCAGTTGTCCAAAGGGTACCAGCAGCGTGTTGGTTTGGCCCAGGCACTGATACATGATCCGGAAGTGCTGATCCTGGACGAGCCAACCTCCGGTTTCGATCCCAACCAGCTGGTAGATGTGCGCGATCTGATCAGGGAACTGGGTAAAACCAAGACCATCATGCTCAGCACACACATCATGCAGGAAGTAGAAGCCATGTGCAGCCGGGTTATCATCATCAATAAGGGTAACATTATTGCGGACGATTCCCTCCAGAACCTGCAACAAGGCGACCAGCAAAATGGTTATATCCAGGTATCTTTCGGCGCACCGCTTCCTGCAGAGGCGGAGCTGTTGCAGATACCGGGCGTAACGCGGGTAAAACAGCAGGACGGCGGTACATGGCAGTTATTTGCCGCTAATCTGGAAGATGTACGCAAAAACCTGCTACAATTTGCTTTGATAAGTAACCGGAACATCCTTTCTTTGCAGAGCAATTCACAAAGCCTGGAGTCAATCTTCAGGGAATTGACAAAGTAGGGGGTTCCCTGGACACTCAATATACCCGGGAAACCGATAACTTACACATTATCATATTAAAACAACTAAACGACAATGAGTACCATTTCATCAATCCATGCAAGGCAGATCCTTGATAGCCGTGGCAATCCAACTGTAGAGGTAGATGTAACCACAGAAGACGGTCACTTTGGCCGTGCAGCCGTTCCATCCGGTGCTTCTACTGGTAAACACGAAGCAGTTGAACTGCGTGATAATGACAAAGCCGTGTACATGGGTAAAGGTGTTATCCAGGCAGTAAACAACGTGAACGATATTATTGCAGAAGAACTGGTAGGATGGGAAGTGACAGACCAGGCCGGTATCGATAGATTCCTGATTGAACTGGATGGTACTGAAAATAAAGGTAAACTGGGTGCTAACGCTACCCTGGCTGTGAGCATGGCCGTTGCAAAAGCAGCTGCTGACGAAGCTAACCTGCCACTGTACCGTTACCTGGGTGGTGTTAACGCTACTACCCTGCCTATTCCGCTGATGAACATCATCAATGGTGGTGTGCACGCTGATAACAAAATCGATTTCCAGGAATTCATGATCGTTCCGGTAGGTGCGTCTTCCTTCTCTGAAGGTCTGCGCTGGGGTGTTGAGGTGTTCCATCACCTGAAATCCGTTCTGAAAAAGAAAGGTTACAGCACTAACGTAGGTGACGAAGGTGGTTTCGCACCAGAAATCCAGAGCAACGAAGAAGCGATCGAAACTGTAATCGCAGCTATCGAAGCAGCTGGTTACAAACCAGGTGAGCAGATCGCTATCGCACTGGACGCAGCAAGCAGCGAAATGTTCAATGACGCTGATAAAACTTACAAATTCTACAAAAGCTCCGGAAAAGTAATCAGCAGCGAAGAAATGGTTGCTTTCTGGGCTGAGTGGTGCAAAAAATACCCAATCGTTTCTATCGAAGACGGTATGGCTGAAGATGACTGGGATGGCTGGAAAAAACTAACTGAAGCTGTTGGTGCTACCGTACAGCTGGTAGGTGATGACCTGTTCGTTACCAACGTTAAACGTTTGAAAACAGGTATCGACCAGAGCATCGCTAACAGCATCCTGATCAAAGTAAACCAGATCGGTACTGTTACTGAAACAATTGATGCAGTGAATATGGCTCACAAAGCAGGTTTTACCTCTATCATGAGTCACCGTTCCGGCGAAACTGAAGATACTACCATCGCTGACCTGGCAGTTGCACTGAACTGTGGCCAGATCAAAACCGGTTCCGCTTCCCGTACTGACCGTATGGCTAAATACAACCAGTTGCTCCGTATCGAAGAAGAATTGGACAACGTTGCGTATTATCCGGGAAAATCCGTTAAATTTGGTAAGAAGTAAGAAACAACGCTCGATTGAGTCTCGTACGTCGAATTTCGGGATCTGATCTTTGATGACGATATTTTAATTAGTGGTCCATATTCGCCGGGTTTTGATTTACTTCAAAACCCGGCTTTTTTTAACATCGTCTTTAGTCACACACTATTTTATGCCAGGTTTAAAATCCATCAAACTGCCAGCTTACATGCGAAACAAATACTTCGTTTCCGCAGCTGCTTTTTTTGTATGGCTGGCATTCATCGACAGCAAGAATTTCCTCTCCCAGTACGAACTACAAACCGAAGTCAATAAACTGGAAGGCCAGAAAGCCTTCTTCATGGACGAAATTAAGAAGACCAGAAAAGAACAACAGGAACTACTGTCCAGCCCCGAAAAGCTGGAGAAATTCGCACGTGAAAAATACCTGATGAAAAGAGATAATGAAGACCTGTTCATTATTACAGAGAAAAACTAACGATGCCGGTCCACGTTACCGTTATTCCTTTGCCGTCCACCGTTCCGCGCAGTCTGGTTATCTTTGGTTTCGAAATATTTCACTTAGTCTGACAATACTTCATCCATAATCTCCGTTATAATATTAGCAACTAATCAATTGTATTAAAAATATATTGCATGGGGAATTCTACACACTCATTTTTTGCCTTAAATTCTGTAACTAATAGCGCCAATAAATTAAAGACAATGACTAATCAGGACCCGGAATTATCCCGTGAAGAGGAGCTGTGTCTGAAGCAGACCAGGAAAGCGCTCGATACCATTCGTTTCTCACCCAGACCAGAAACATTACAGGCTATCGCAGACTATGCGAAAAAGGCAACTACGCCTTCGAAATAACCTAATGAGTATCAAGGTACTGGCTGTAGGCCCGTAAAAATAATTACGGACACAGGCATCTCTACCACTACACATGTTGTGTATTTGCAGCATATGATCTTTGCCCTATCTTTACAGATATGACAAAGAAAGAGCGCTTTGCCTTCGTACTCAAGTATTTCGAAGAACAAGCTCCCAACGCGGAGACAGAACTCATTTACGACAATCCTTATCAACTGCTGGTAGCGGTGATCCTGTCGGCGCAATGTACCGACAAACGTGTCAATATGACCACCCCCGCTATCTTTCAGGCATATCCGGATGTGGCGGCGCTCAGTCACGCCACATTTGATGACCTGTTTCCGCTGATCCGCAGTATCAGCTATCCGAACAATAAGACCAAACACCTCATCGGTATGGCCCAGATGGTCGTGGAAGACTTTAACGGAGAAATCCCTGCCACCGTCGATCAACTGGTCAAACTACCAGGCGTCGGCCGTAAAACAGCTAATGTCATCACCTCCGTGGTACATCAGCAACCTAATATGGCCGTTGACACACACGTTTTCCGTGTATCCGCCCGTATCGGTCTGACAACCAATGCCACCACTCCCCTGCAAACAGAAAAACAATTACTTAAATATATTCCCACGGAAAAAGTGCATATCGCCCACCATTGGCTGATACTGCATGGCCGGTATATCTGCGTGGCCCGCTCCCCGAAATGCGAGGAATGCGGACTTAGGCCCGTATGCAAATATTACCACTCTCTCGTCCGGGGTAACTAACTGACTATTATGGGAAAACCCTTTCTGACAGCAGCCTGGCGTAACCTCCTCATGATCAATTTTGAGGCTGATCCAGCTGTACTGCAGCCACTTGTGCCTTATAATACCGAACTCGATACCTGGAACAATACACTATATATCAGCCTGGTAGGCTTCCTCTTTAAAAATACCCGTGTAAAAGGACTTTCCCTCCCCTTCCATCGCGATTTTGAAGAAGTCAACCTCCGTTTCTATGTCCGCTACAAAGAAGACGGCAGCTGGAAAAGAGGCGTCGTATTCGTAAAAGAGATCGTCCCTAAACATATGATCACTTTTGTAGCTAATACAGTATATAAAGAGAAATACGCAATCCATCCGATGCGCCATCAATGGCAGCATACACCCGATAACCTGTTGCAGGTCAGCTATGAATGGAAAGTGAAACAGGACTGGAATTTTGTAAAAGCAACTGCCGAAAAAGAAGCCCTCCCTATTACACCTGGCAGCGAGGCTGAATTTATTACAGATCATTACTGGGGGTATACACAGATGGCGGCTGCACGTACAGGAGAATATCAGGTCAGCCATCCACAATGGCGCACACACCGGATCATTGATTACAGCTACCGCTGTAACACAGCTGCTCTATACGGACCTGCTTTTGTTCCTATGTTGCAGCAGGCGCCGGTATCCGCATTACTGGCGGAAGGCTCAGATATCAGTGTCATGCCGAAAAAATTGCTGTAAATCATAACCATCCGTACTACTAATTTGGAATTTCGTTTATATTTTACTTATCTTTTGCCGTTAAAGTTTTATTACAGCGCATAAAGTCTAAAAATCGTTATGAAATTAGGTACTCGCTTTCAACTATCGTTCATGATGTTCCTGGAGTTCTTCATTTGGGGAGCCTGGTTCGTTACTATGGGAACTTTCATTTTTAAAAACCTGGCAGCAGGCGAAACCGAGGTGAGTCTTGCCTATCTGACCCAGTCTATCGGCGCCGTAATTGCTCCGTTCATCGTGGGTATTATTGCTGACCGTTATTTCCCTGCACAGATCATCCTGGGAGTTATTCACGTAGCAGGCGCTATCCTCCTCTGGTTCTGCGCAGGTGCTACCAACTTTGATAGCTTTTTCCCGCTGATTCTGACCTACATGGTACTGTTCATGCCGACACTGGCGCTGGTGAACTCCGTATCGTTCGGGCAAATGCAGGATTCCAGTAAAGATTTCCCTGTGATCCGTGGCTTCGGTACTGCCGGCTGGATCGTAGCAGGTATCACCATTGGTTACCTGGCTTGGGAAGAAAAAGGCATGCTGCCAAGCACCTTCAAAATGGCTGCTGCTGCATCTGCGCTTTTGGGTGTCTACAGCTTCTTCTTACCTAACACACCTCCTGCTAAAAAAGGACAGAAAATCTCTGTCGGTGAAATACTTGGTCTGGATGCTATCAGACTGCTGAAGAATAAATCTTACCTGATGTTCTTCCTGTCTTCTGTAGCGATCTGTATTCCGCTGGCCTTCTACTATAACTTTACCAACCCCTTCCTGAACGAGATCGGTATGAAAGCTGCCGCAGGTAAACAGGCACTGGGCCAGGCATCTGAGTTCATCTTCATCATGATCATGCCGCTGTTCTTCAAACGTCTTGGTGTGAAGAAAATGCTTGGTCTGGCAATGCTGTCATGGGTACTCCGTTATGTACTGTTTGCATTCGGTAACGTTGATGCAAACTACTGGATGCTGATCGGCGGTATCGTACTGCATGGTATCTGTTACGACTTCTTCTTCGTAACCGGTCAGATCTACACCGACCAGCTGGCAGGCGAACGTTTTAAAAACGCTGCTCAGGGTATGGTAACACTGGCTACTTATGGTGTAGGTATGATGATCGGATTCCTGATCTCTGCTCCTATTGTAAGCGCTTTCAAAACAGGAGAAGGTGCACACAACTGGACCAGCATCTGGCTGATCCCTGCTGGTATCGCACTGGTAGTAATGCTGTTGTTCCTGTTGCTGTTCCGCGAAAAATCTGAAGCTAAACAGGCGTAATACGTACTGTCCAAACATATTACACTCCGCAGTGAACTACCTATGTCAACCTGGTGTTTTACTGCGGAGTTTTTATTTCAGCCCTATCGTCATCACTTAATTCAATCAGATAATTATGCAACGTATTTCCATGTTAGGTTCCGGCTTTATCGGCCGCTTCTATGCAGACTCCTTACAGGGACAGAGAAGCCGGGACAAGATTGTCAGCATCTATTCGCGCAGAGAAGAGAGTGCGAAGAAATTTGCAGAAGACTATAATGTCGCTCACTGGACTACGGATATGGAAGCATCCATTGCACATCCGGATGTGAATGTGGTTTGTATTTCCCTTCCTAATAACCTGCACGAAGCAGCAGTAGCACTCTGCTGTAAACACAAGAAAGGCGTCATCTGTACCAAGCCCCTGGGCCGTAATGCAGAAGAAGCGAAACGTATGCTGGAAATGGTAGAAGCTGCCGGTATCTTCAACGGCTATCTCGAAGACCTGGTATACACCCCGAAATTCCTGAAAGCACTGGATAGCGTTAAAAGTGGCGCTTTGGGACGTATTCTCTGGGCTAAATCCAGGGAAACACACCCCGGCCCGCACAGCGAATGGTTCTGGGATAAAGAACAGGCAGGTGGTGGCTGTATCCTCGACCTGGGATGCCATTGCGTAGAGATTGCACGTAGCTTTATCGGAAAAGATATCAAACCGGTAGAAGTAATGTGCTGGGCAGATACACAGGTAAAACCCATCGATGCAGAAGACCATGCAATTGGTCTGGTGAAATATGAAAATGGCGCTATCGGGCAGTTTGAAGTAAGCTGGACATTCCGCGGCGGACTTGACCTGCGCGATGAAGTAATGGGTACTGAAGGTACTATCTGGTTAAACAGCTTCCTGCGTACCGGCTTTGATATGTTCACAACCGGTAAAGGCGCTGATTATGTAGCAGAAAAGGCAGAAAGTAACAGTGGCTGGCTATTCCCGGTAGGTGATGAACTGAATGAGCTGGGCTATAACCACATGTTTGCTGATATGTTCAATGCAATTGAAAGCAATCAGCCTGCACGGGAAACATTCTATGACGGATATGTAGTGAACGCTGTACTGGATGCTGCTTACCGCAGCGCTGCCAGCAAACAGTGGGAACCTGTAAAGCTGGATATTTGGCGTGGTCAGACTGGCTTAACGAAACCACAGACACTGGTAGACTACGATGCTGATCATTACCTGGTGAAAGAAGAGATGACCCACTTCGGCGCCAAGAAACTCATCCTGAAAGAGAAGAAAACAGGGCAGATCATTGAACGTACGATATAAGTAAATTAAAAAGGGACTTCTGAGAAGTCCCTTTTTAATGCAATATTTTTTTGTTGTCTGTTCAGCAGTATCAACTTACTCTGATAATATACGCCTTACCCAGTGTCTGCGATACCTCTACCTGTACCAGTGTCCCTTTTTCGTATTTATAGACGTTTTTTTTGCCCTCTGGCAGCAGCAGCTCATACAAACCATTACCGAGTGAGTTAAGCGTCAGAAAGATACCTAAAGTCTCAGAGAAGATCTTCGTGATCTGCCGGGGTTCCATGAAGTACATTTCACCTACGGAATGAATGATCTCTGCCGTGTTTAATACGGACTTCTGTCCGTTCAGTACCACAGAATAATTTTTCGCTTCCCGTTGCGTAACAATGGTTTTGTCATCTCCCTCTTTTCCTGAGCTTTTGATCACCTTCGAACGGACAAGAATGTTATTGTCGAAATCGCAGGAAATATCCAGGTTGAATTTCGCCAGCAGTTTCATGTCCACTTTACTTTGGATAGAGATATTGCGGGATGCGCCGTTTACTTTACAATGTGCAGTCACATTACCAATAATGTGATTACTGAAACGTATTTCGTAATTGTGCGTTTGGGCGTGTAACAATGCACTGTTCAATGTAAACAGGCAGATAAACAGTGTAGACCAGATGGCGCCTTTCATGATAAAGGTTTTGGCTATGTTGTAGTAATCCGTACTTATATAGCAAACGTGCAGTCGCCTGTTTTGTTATATAGTATTAAATATAATAAAAATCCCGCCCCGAAAGGCAGGATTCTATATAAATTATCATGAAAGGAATGGCTGCATTACTACTGCAACATCTCTTTGATCTTGATTACCAGTTCTCCTTTAGTAATAGGTACTCCCATTATTTTATTGTAACCAACTGCATCGATCAGGAACTGCTCACGGATGATCTTGATCAGCTGACCATTGTTGATCTCAGGAATCAGTACTTTATCATAGCTATGCAGTATTTCTGCCAGATTTTTAGGGAATGGACGCAGGTATCTGATGTGTGCGTGCGCCACTTCATGCCCTTCCGCCAGTAGTTCCAGTACAGCGCTCTTAATCGCACCATAAGTAGAACCCCATCCGAGTACCAGTACCTTACCTTTTTCAGGTCCGAGTTCGATCGTCTGCGGAGGAATATGATCAGCGATTTTGTCCACTTTCTCCTGACGGATACGCACCATTAACTCATGGTTTTCCGGATCATAGCTCACATTACCGGTAATGTTCTGTTTTTCCAGACCACCGATACGGTGCTCCAGACCCGGCGTACCTGGTACTGCCCATGGACGTACGAGGTTTTCATCACGGTGATAAGGCAGGAACTGCTCTTCGTGATCTTCCAGTCCTTTTTTGAACGTTACAGGAATAGCAGGCAGATCTTTGCTCTGTGGGAAACGCCATGGCTCAGCACCATTCGCGATATAACCATCACTCAGCAGGATCACCGGCGTCATATGTGCAATTGAGATGCGGAATGCCTCAAATACTGCGCTGAAACAGTCTGATGGTGTAGAGGCAGATACGATCGGCATCGGACACTCACCATTACGACCATAATAAGCCTGTAAAAGGTCAGATTGTTCTGTTTTGGTAGGCAGCCCTGTTGAAGGACCACCACGCTGGATATTGATGATCAGCAGTGGAATTTCCAGCATGACCGCCAGACCCATTGCTTCACCTTTCAGTGCCATACCCGGACCGGAGGTAGTTGTAACCCCCATATGTCCACCATAGGAAGCGCCAATTGCGGAAGTAATACCGGCAATTTCATCTTCCGCCTGGAAAGTACGGATACCAAAGTTTTTATAACGGCTCAGTTCATGCAGGATGTCGGAAGCCGGTGTGATTGGATAAGTACCCAGGAACAGCGGCAGACTAGCCTTCTGGCTGGCGGCGATCAGACCGTAGGCCAGGGCGGTATTACCAGTGATACTGCGGTAAGTACCTGGCTCCATACGTGCTTTTTCCACACGGAAACGGGTGCTGAACGCTTCTACTGTTTCCGCGAAGTTATAACCCGCATGTAATACCTTCAGGTTACTATCGAGGATATCCGGCTTCTTGCCGAATTTCTCATTCAGGAAGTTCTCGGTGCTTTCCATGTTACGGTCGTACAACCAATAAAGGAAGCCCAGTACAAACATGTTCTTTGCACGGTCTTTTTCCTTCATACCCATGCTTGATTCTTTCAATGCTTCACGGGTCATTTTGGTAACGTCCATGGTGTGCAGCTGATAAGACTGCAGGGAACCGTCTTCCAGCGGATTTACGCCATCAGGATAGTTAGCCAGACGCAGGTTCTTGGCATCGAAACCATCGGTGTTAGCGATGATGATACCACCCTTTTTCAGGCTTTTCAGGTTAGCTTTCAACGCAGCTGCGTTCATCGCCACCAGTACGTCACAGGCGTCGCCGGGAGTGAAAATACGGTTAGAGGAAAAGTGCAGCTGGAAGCCGCTCACGCCTGCAAGGGTTCCCTGCGGGGCGCGTATTTCTGCCGGGAAATCCGGGAATGTGCTAAGGTCATTGCCGATCAACGCGGTGTTATTGGAAAACTGCGTACCAGTCAACTGCATACCGTCTCCACTGTCGCCAGCAAATTTTATCACTACATCTTCTATCTGTTGAACCGAAGTATTTGACATTGAATATCTTATTTAACTATCCTTTGTTTTTCAGGCTGTAAATTTAATAATTCGGCAGGTAGTAACCTCCGGATATATTAAAGCGCGTAGCCAAGGTCAGGGAAGACAAAAGTACACAAAGTCAATAGACTTTTCCGAAGAGAGCTATATAGTTTAATGTTATGCCGCATAACTTTAAGTAATTATGCGACCCGGCACTCAAGGTGCGCTGCTTACAGTCTGCCTGATTTTGACCGCAAAGCTATGGCAGCTTTGCTTTCATTGTTTATGTATTCGGGAAATTGATTCCGCCCTTTCTGTTTTTGTGCCAATGCCCGCCAGCAGAAGGTCCCAATACCGGGAAAATATGGATTGTGCAACAAATACTTAGCTTTTTACATTATAATCCCCTATAATAAGTGACTGAAATTCTCCCTGAAATTGTACTTTCGTAGGGACTAAACCTTTTTTATCATGGCATTATTTGGATCCAGCAGTAACCCTATACTGAGTGACAAGACACTACAGAAAGCAGGTTCTCAAAGCACAGAAGGCACCATGACCATCAATGGCACCATTGGCAAAATGGCCTTCTTATTAGCATTGGTAGTAGCCGCAGCAGTTTATGCATGGGGCGTTCCGGGCAGAAACCAGAATCCTCTTCCGTTCCTTTACGGCGGTATGATCGCTGGTGTCATTATCACCCTCATTATTATGTTCAAAAACGAGTGGGCACAATACCTGGCGCCGGCTTACGCACTTGCGGAAGGGCTGACACTGGGCGTACTTTCCGTACTGTTCCACAACCTCTATAATGGTATCGTATATCAGGCAGTAGGGCTCACCTTTGGTGTTTTCGCCGCTATGCTGATCCTGTACAGAACACGTATCATCCGTGTGACGGAAAGGTTCAAACAGATCGTTTTTACCGCTGTTGCAGGTATCGCTATATTTTATGCATTAGCCTGGATCCTGAGCATGTTCAACGTGCGCATTCCATTCCTGCATGAAGGCAGCCCTATCGGTATCATCTTCTCCCTGGTGGTGGTTGCAGTCGCTTCCCTCCGCCTCTGTATTGACTTTGATTTCATCGAAAAAGGTGCGCAGCAGCGCGCTCCGAAATACGTTGAGTGGCTGGCCTCTTTCGGTATGCTGCTGACCCTGGTTTGGCTGTACCTGGAAATCCTGAGTCTCCTCGCCAAACTGAACAGAAGATAAACTCTTTTAAATAGATGGATAGTACAAAAGCCCGCACCAACGTGCGGGCTTTTTGTTGGCAGTATGCGCCATTTTGTTGTGTACGTTCTCCATTCTGACATGACCATTTTTCACCTGCTGGCAGGTTTATGTTAAGGCATAATCCCCTATTGTTAAAGCCTTTGTAAAGGAATGTTAAAACACCTCCCGAGGATTATGTAACTGACCCGGTGGCATGGTAATTGATCTTTTCTATACGAAGTTCTTTAGTTGATTTCATCAGCAGATATGCTTACACCACAAGGCCATACTATATTGTATAACCTTAAATCGAAACATATGAACAAAGTTCAGGTAAGCATATTCGCCCTTGCAGTTTCAGCAATTGCAACCTTCTCTTTCCGCAATATGGAAGGAGGTTCCATCACCGGTAAAGTAACACCGCTTGACGGAGCCAGTACCGCCTGGGCCATTTATGGCGCAGATACACTGAAAGCCGATCTGCTGGACGGCACATTCAACGTGCAGGGCGCGAAGGTCGGTAACTACACCGTGATTATAAGTGCAAAGCAACCATTTAAAAATGTGACGCTGAGCGATGTAAGAGTGGAGGAAGGAAAAGTGACCGATCTGGGCGAAATCAAATTAGAACAATAAACAAGAGCAATAGTTGGTTTTCATAGGGGTTAATCAAAAAGCCGGTTCCATACGTCCGTATGGCCGGCTCTTTTTTTTGTACATAATGAGCCCGTTTAGGGGTACTTCTCTCATTTGCCGTTATAATGTTCAAAGTCCCCTGAAAAGATGAAAGCACTGAACTATAAAAGCATTTTTTACGGCAAATGGAGCTCCGCCGGCTGGGAGCTGCTTTTACTCGCCTTTTTCAGCATTGCCCTGACAGCCTGTAACAAGGAAGTCATATCGGGCTCAGGCATCGTTATTACAGAAACAAGACAAGTCCCGGCATTTTCAGACGTAGTTGCTGAGGGATCCTTCCGCGTACATTTAAGACAGGAGGCCGACGGTCCCGTTGAAGTAACGGCCGATGACAATGTCATGCGGGCTATTGATACCTATGTCAGCGGCAGCACCCTCCATCTGCGCATTAAAAGCGGCGTCAAACTGCATACGTCCAGAGATGTCGATATCTATGTAAACTCCAGCCAATATTACGGGGTCTCCTTTTCCGGCGCCGGTAGTGTAGAAAGCCTGGATACGATCAAAACCAACCGGTTTTCCTATAAAATGGATGGAAGTGGTAACGCCCGTTTCAGAATAGTAACTGACAGATTGGATACAGAAGTAGATGGCAGTGGCAACATACAGCTGTTTGGCAGTGCCACCAGCTTTCACAGTGAGATCAGTGGCAGCGGAGATATCAGCGGACTGGACCTGAATTGTCAGGATGCCAATCTCTCTGTTAAAGGATCAGGTAATCATACACTAAGCGTATCACATTCCCTGGATGTCAGCATACGGGGTAGCGGAGATGTCAGGTACAAAGGAGCCGCTACTATCAGAACAGATATAAAAGGATCAGGAAGAGTTATCAAATTATAAATACCGAAAGCGTCACACATGCAGGCTGGTTACATAACAGCATTTTCAGGTACTGCCAGCACTTTTGTGAGCAGGAATAAGGACAAAACCTATTTTTGCACTATGCCCGAAAATGCAGAACTACAGCAATTACTAATGGAGAATGAAGATGCCTTTATGGAAGCGCTCTTCAGGACCTACTTTTCATTTGTCTGCAAGACTATCTACCGTATTGTCCAAAGCAATGCGACAGCGGAAGACCTTGCACAGGATGTGTTCATTAAGATCTGGAACCGGCGCGCAGAGCTCCACCAGGTATATTTTAAAGCATATTTGCACAGAGCAGCTATCAATATGGCACTGGATTATCTTGATAAAAATAAACGCAGAGGTGTACATATGCCCATGGAGGAATATATGGAACCTGTACAGGCAGCACCTGCCGGTCAGAGCCTCCATCAAACCACCCGGCATATACAGCAGGCCATTGATAAACTGCCCGAAAAATGCAGAGAAATCTTTATCCTCAGCCGTTATGAAGAACTATCCTACCGGGAGATCGCCACTACGCTGAATATATCTGTAAAGACCGTCGAAAACCAGATGATGACAGCGCTTAAAAAACTACGGGTATCCCTCCAGGACTATTTACAGGTATTCATTCTGTTTCTGGCAGGCAGCGCTATTTATCCTTTACTTTTACAATTTTAATGTATGTCATACACCTTTGACCATATAGAATCGTTGATTGTGCGCTCGCTGGAAAGCAGCCTGAGTGACGCCGAGCAGACAACCCTGCAAAGCTGGCTGGAGGAGGATGACGCCAACCGCCGCTATTATGAGGAATTGCGTAAAACATGGGATCTCACTGGTAGTGCCGATGATAATATCGTGCCTGATATTGATGCAAACTGGGCATCCTTTAACCGCAAGCTACAGCATGGTAAGCAACAACAACCTACGGCGATTGTAAGAAACATGAACAGCTACCGCGGGCTTATCCGGGCTGCTGCAGCCGTGTTATTACTTGGAGGCGTTGCAACAGCATATTTTCTGTTGAAAGGCCCTGAACAAATGACGGTGCAGACAGCGGCCAATGAAACCAATATCATTGTACTGCCTGACGGTTCCAAAGCATTCATCAATAACAACAGTACCCTGCGCTATGCAAAGAACTTCAATAAAGGAGAAAGGGCTATACACCTGGAAGGCGAAGCTTTCTTTGATGTGGTAAAAGATGATGCGCATCCTTTTGTGGTGTATACACCGCAGACGCGAACGCAGGTACTCGGTACTACTTTCGATGTGAAGGCCTACACCGTACAACCGGTGGAAGTATTCGTGCTGAGCGGAAAAGTATCAGTGTCCGGACAGGAACAGCAAACCAAACAGGTAGTATTGACGGAAGGCCGGAAAGTAACTGTGGGCAAGGACCAGCAGCTGGCAGAAGATGCTATTTCCAACCATGATTTTATCGCATGGAAAGACAATATCATGGTCTTTAATGACGAGCCAATCAGCCATGTCATCAAAAAAGTAGAAGCATTGTATGATGTGAAAATCGTGGCAGATGAGAATGTACAGGAATACACGATCAGGACCAGGGTAACACCGGGTCAGCCATTAGAAGAGGTATTGA
Source organism: Chitinophaga pinensis DSM 2588 (assembly GCF_000024005.1). Taxonomy (NCBI): domain Bacteria; kingdom Pseudomonadati; phylum Bacteroidota; class Chitinophagia; order Chitinophagales; family Chitinophagaceae; genus Chitinophaga; species Chitinophaga pinensis. The sequence goes on along the minus strand of NC_013132.1, from coordinate 1,373,775 downwards.
ATACAATTGCGGCGAGTGCGAATGTGAACCTGACGAAAGAAGGAAGTGTGTACAGACTGGGTAAATAAAACAATGCTTAGTGATAAATAAAAAAAGGTGGTCTGTCAAACAGACCACCTTTTTTATTGTCAGGCTCCTCCCAGTTTGCATTTCTGCAAAACTTCCCAGGATTTACCGTTATGACGGAGGAAGTACAGGTTATTCACCTTAAAGGTGGCTTTATATTCCTTGTTTTCGTATTCAGGCCATGCCTTTTCAAACTGCGCATCTTCCAGGTCTTTGAAAGCAACTGTTACATGCGGAGTGAAACCGGTACGAGCCAGCATTGTACTGAAACCAAATTCCTTACGCAGGAAGTTGATCAGCTGTCTGTGCAGGGCGCCCATAGTTTCGCTCTTCTCGACGTTAATAAACAGAACGCGGTTCTGTTTATTCGGGAAGGTGCCGTAACCATCGAGGGATACCTCGAACGGAGCCTGTGTTTTGGCAAATTCAGCCAGTTCGTCACAGAAAGCTTTTTCCAGTGCAGGATCAGCTGTGAAAGGTACCTGAAGCGTGATATGCGGCAGTACTTTCAGCGCATACATCGGACCATACTTTTCAGCAAATTCCTGTTTTATTTTGATGATCTCCTTACCTACTTCAGCAGTAGGGAGTAAGGCGATAAAATAGATCTTGTTATCCACTTTTGGTGGGAATGGCTTACGCATACCACCACCGCCGCCACGGTTGAAGCCTCCGCCGCCACCGCCGCGATTGTAGCCTCCGCCACCGCCGCCGCGATTGTAACCACCGCCGCCACCGCCGCGATCATAACCACCACCGCCGCCGCCGCGATTGTAACCACCGCCGCCACCGCCGCGATCGTAACCACCGCCGCCACCGCCGCGATTGTAACCACCGCCGCCGCCGCCGCGATCGTAACCACCACCGCCGCCGCCGCGATCGTAACCACCGCCGCCACCGCCGCGATCGTAACCACCACCGCCGCCGCCGCGATTGTAACCACCGCCGCCACCGCCGCGATCGTAACCACCGCCGCCACCGCCGCGATCATAACCACCGCCGCCACCGCCGCGATTGTAACCACCGCCGCCACCGCCGCGATCGTAACCACCACCGCCGCCGCCACGGTCATAGCCGCCACCGCCACCGCGGTTGTAGCCACCACCATCACGGTCGCCGCCATAGCCACCATTGTCGCGTGGGCGATATCCACCGCCGCCGCCATCACGATCTCCACGGTTGTAACCACCGCCTTCACGATCAGAATTATAAGGCCTATCTTCTCTAGGTCTGCCCTCCCTTTCGTTATTAAAATCGGGTTTGAAGTAACCGCCCGGTCTCTCCTTATTGGGATCTTGGTCTTTTTCTGTACCAGGTGGAGAGTAGGGCCTGCGGGGGCGTTCGTTTCTCTCAAAAGTCATCTTACTTAATTAAGCGTTTGAATCAATATTAGCTATGATTTCATAAAAATGAAATACGTCTCCATATGAGTTATATAAGGGCGCCGGTGAAATACGAATTACTCCGGGTTCCCGCCAATCGACGATTATACCGGCGTCAGTCATCTTTTGTTGGATTTCTCTCCCTTTTTCATGAAAGAGCAAAGATAATTGAGCACCGCGTTCCTTACAATTTTTTGGCGTAATTATTTCAAATTTTATGTTTTCTATATGTTTTAACAGGAATTCAAGATAATTGGTGAGTTTTATGCTCTTATCTCTTAAAGCTGCCATCCCGGCGGACTCAAATAGTTCCAGTGAGGCTTTTAATGCTACCATGTTAAATACCTGCGCCGTGCTAATTTGCCAGCCTTCTGCACGGTTTTTGGGTTTAAAACCCTTCTCCATTTTAAAACGGGTACTTTCTTCATTGCCCCACCAGCCACCTAGTCTTTGCCGGTTAGTATCGAGGGCGTGTTTCTCGTGTATAAATGCTCCACCTACAGCGCCGGGGCCTCCATTTAAATATTTATATGAGCACCAAACGGCAAAATCTACTTCCCAGTCATGCAAATTCAAAGGTACGTTTCCTACTACGTGTGCCAGGTCGAACCCGACTATAGCCCCAACTCTATGGGCTACTTCCGTAATGGACTGCATATTAAACAATTGGCCGGTATAATAGTTTATTCCCCCCAATAATATTATTGCTAAGCTACTACTTTCCCGCTCAATAATCTCAAAAATATCTTCCTCCCTGATCAAACGTTCGCCGGGCCGGGGGGCCACTTCTATTATAGCTTCGGCTGGATTATAGCCATGCAGTCGTACCTGTGTCTCCAATGCATACTGATCGCTCGGAAATGCGCCCGCCTCCATCAGCACTTTAAAGCGCTGTTTTGTAGGTTGGTAAAAACTCATCAATAAAAGATGAAGATTTACAGTAAGCGTATTCATCACTGTCAACTCTTCCTGGCTGGCTCCAACTATTTTTGTGAGTGGTTTGCTACAGTATTGCTGATAATAAAGCCACGGATTTTCTGCATTCCAGTATCCTTCTACCGCGTGATGTTTCCAGTCATTCAGTTCCTGTTCTATTGCCGGTTTAACGTTCTTCGGCTGTAACCCCAGAGAATTTCCGCAAAAATAGATGGCATCTTTTCCATTTCTCTGCGGGAAATAAAATTGCTCTCTATACGTCTTTAATGGGTCTGATTGATCTTGCTCTTCAGCAAACCTCCTTGATAATTCAAACATAAATCAAAATTCCAGGTTTCTCTTAACCTGATTCCGTCATTACCTGTACTCTACTTAAAAAAATGAGTACTGTTGCTGCCTTCCATGGCAAACGGAATCACTATAACGTGTCTTAATATCAATCTCCGTCCAGTAAATTACCAAGCCCACCCAGAATACTGCCTTCTTCCTTACGCTTCCCTGTACCATAAGACACCAGTCTTGCGGCCATTCTGCTGATAGGTAAGGACTGTATCCATACTTTACCAGGACCTCTTAAAGTGGCAAAAAACAATCCTTCGCCACCAAATACCATATTTCTGATTCCTTTTACAAATTCAACGTCAAAATGCACTCCTGAAGTATATGCTACCACACAACCTGTGTCTATTTTTAATACCTGACCGGGTAAAAGGTCTCTTTCGATAACCATCCCCCCTGCGTGCACAAAGGCCATACCATCCCCTTCCAGCTTCTCCATAATAAAGCCTTCACCGCCAAAAATGCCGGTTCCGAGCTTACGTTGCCATTCAATCCCAATACTAACACCTTTCGCTGCACAAAGGAACGCATCCTTCTGACAGATCACCTTGCCACCCATCCGCTGCAGATCCATTGGAATGATCTTACCCGGATAAGGCGCGGCAAAACTCACCTTCTTCTTACCCTGCCCCATATTCGTGAAAGCAGTCATAAAAAGGCTCTCCCCGGTCAGCATGCGCTTGCCTGCTGATACCAGTTTGCCAAAAATTCCCTGATTAGCTTGTGAACCATCCCCGAACATAGTTTGCATCTGAATATCCTGATCCATCATCATAAAACTGCCGCTCTCAGCAATTGCAGTCTCCTGTGGATCTAGCTCAATCTCGACAATCTGTATTTCTTCGCCATAGATACGGTAATCTATTTCATGGTTGCGTCGCATAGCGTATGATATATTAATCAGGTTAACAAGAATGGCTCTTGTGCGTCAAATGTAAGCAATTGCTGCCTCAGTCAATTGTTAAAATTTGTTAAGGTATAAAAAAAGAAACCGCCTCGTGGAAACGAAGCGGTACCTGTTAAACCTACAACTGTTACACTGTATAGTGTGAACTAAACTCTTTCATGCATCTTCTTATCTTGATGATGTGTATGATTAGTGTGTGTTTCGGCTACCTCTCCCTCATGCTCCTCCCCGCTCGGGAAGAAATTATAAGGTTTAGGCGACATATAAGCCGGATCATGCATTTTCCGCACTTCCTCTTTCTTCATAAAGAGTTTCAATATCAGCACCAGGAAAGGCACATATTTCAGATTTCTTGCCAGTCCGTAACGGTCCAGTACGTCGATGGAACGTTTATTCATTGCATACATTACCGGTACCAGGATCAATGTCAGGAAGGTCGCAAACACCAGTCCGTATACCATCGTCCAGGCCAGCGGTCCCCAGAAAGCCACGTTATCACCTCCGAAGAAGATATGAGGCTCAAAGGAAGAGAACAGTCCGGCAAAGTCGATGTTAAATCCTACTGCCAGGGGTATCAGACCCAGAATGGCCGCTATCGCTGTCAGTAACACAGGGGTCATACGGGTTCTTCCCGCCTCAATCACCGCTTCATATACAGGCATCTTCTGCTGTATCAGCAGATCAGTAAATTCAACCAGTACGATACCGTTACGTACAACGATACCCGCCAGCGCCATAATACCTACACCGGTCATTACAATAGAGATGTCCATACCAAAGATGGCAAAACCGAGGAATACCCCTATAATGGAGAATAATATTTCCATAAAAATAACCAGCGGACGACCAATAGAGTTAAACTGTGTCACCATGATCATCAGAATCAGACCAAAAGCACCCAGCATCGCCATACCCAGGAAGTTAGAAGTCTCCTGCTGATCTTCCTGCTCACCCGTCATTTTTACACTGATACCCGGCGTCTTAGGGAAGTCCTGTATTGCTGTCTGTATCTGCTGCACCACCTCATTTGTGTTGAAACCTGTCAATACATTTGAGTATAAGGTTACAACACGCTTCTGATCAATACGTTTGATACTTGCGTATGTGTTAGAATACTTAATCGTAGCTACCGCCGATAATGGCACCTGACGGATCGTACCGTTCATATTCATATCACGGTACACAATATTCAGGTTCATCAGGGTATTGATATTGTTACGCTGATCCTCGCGGAAACGCACCATTATCTTATAGTCGTCTTCCGGATCACGGAACTTGGAAGCTTCCTGTCCGTACAGTGCTGTACGTAAGGCCATACCGATGGTGGTCGTACTGATACCTTCCCTGTTTGCTCTTTCACGGTCAATGTTCACCAGGATCTCAGGCTTGTTGCTCTGGAAGTCTGATTTCAGCTCTTCCACGCCACCAATCTCCAGACTGTCCAGGTAACGTTTCATTTTATCAGCCGTAGCAGTCAGTGCTTCAAATTCATCTCCGGAAATCTCGATGTTGATCGGTTTACCTGTCGGAGGACCACCCTGCTCCTGCTCCACAGTAATATCCACTCCAGGAATACCTCTTACCGCCTTACGGATCTTATCCAGGTATTGTACAGTAGAATGTCCGTCACGTTTACCAAACTCTACGAATGCTACAGTCACTTTACCCTTGTGCGGCTGCACACTCATATCCATCTGTGAAGGATCGCCGGCGCCTACTGCAACGTTGGAGATGATAGATTCTACAATAGGATTCTTCTTACCAACTACTGCCGTAATTTTTTGTTCAATGATATGCGTAACGGAGTCAGTATATTTCTGGTCCGTACCCATCGGCAATTCAATATATGTATAGATGAAGTTCGGATCTGCCTGTGGGAAGAACACGACTTTCGGACTGGTCACAACAGTCAGCATGATACTGAATAGCAACAATGCAAATGTGCTGATCAGGATCCATACCGGACGCCATCCTACAAGACACCATTTCAGCACCTTTCTATAACGTTCCTGCACACGCGGCCATGTATTCGTCTGGAAACGACGGGCAACACCACCCAGCCAGAACCTTTCCAGCATGATCATCGTCAGTGCGAAGAGGGTGAAATTACCTACACCTTTACTACCTGATACATATGCAAGCAATGCGATCACCACAAACACAATCGTCAGGATCTTCATACTCCTGTTGAACGTTGGCTTCGGATGATTTTCTCCTTCATGACGATCCATAAAGTCAACCGCAAATACCGGGTTGATAATATACGCCACAATCAATGATGCACCCAATGTCGTGATCAGCGTTACCGGCAGGAAGAACATGAAACTACCAATGATACCAGGCCAGAACAACAGCGGGAAGAAAGGCGCCAATACCGTTAGCGTACCGGAGAACACCGGCAGAAACACCTCTCCTGCTGCTACTTTCGCAGCCTTCACAATACCCAGGTCTTTCCTTTCATAAAATATACGGTGCACGTTTTCTATCACCACGATCGCATCATCCACTACAATACCTAATGCCAGCAGGAATGAGAACAACACCATCATATTCAGGGTGAAATCATACATTGGCATCAGCAGGAATGCAATAAACATTGAGATCGGTACGGATAATGCCACGAAGATCGCGTTCACTGCACCCATGAAGAACATGAGGATCAATGTTACCAGTAAGAAACCGATGATGATTGTATTGATCAGGTCATGCAGCGTTACACGCGTAGAGTTGGACTGATCAGCAGTAACAGTTACATCCAGTCCCGCAGGCAGATAATCTGCCTTCATTTCATCAATGATAACACGGATCTTATCGGATGCGTCGATCAGGTTTTTACCGCTCTGTTTGATCACGTTGAGGGTGATTACATTCTTGCCATCCAGACGCGCGTAACTTTCCTGCTCTTCAAAACCGTCTACTACTTCTGCTACATCTTTCAGGTATACCGTTGCACCTGACATACCACGTACAACGATATCGCGTATCTTATTAGCATCTTTGTATTCACCTTTCACACTCAATGTACGCTTCTGTCCATCCATAGAAACCAGACCACCGGAGATGGTGCGGTTTTCCATCGCGATCGCATTAGCTACGTCGTCAAAGGTGATCTTCGCCGCGTCCATTTTGTATTTATCGACGTTGATCTGGATCTCTCTTTCCAATGCGCCGACAATATCCACACGGGTAATTTCATTCAACGCCTCGATGCGGTCCTGCATTTCATCTGCATACTTCTTCAGTGACTGCAGATCAAAATCACCTGACAGGTTCACGTTCATGATAGGTATCTGCGATACGTCTATCTTGATGATCTGTGGTTCCTGTGTAAGGTCGTTTGGCAGATCTTTCTTCGCATCATCTACTTTCTCACGTACTTCCTGCCGCGCAGTTTCCATATTCTCACTCGCGTCAAATTCTATCGTGATGGCAGAATAGTCCTGCATGGAAGTACTCTTGATAGACTTCACACCGGAAATACCACCCAATTGTTTTTCTATAGGTTTCGTCACCAACGTCTCCATGTCTTCCGGAGAAGTACCGCTGTAAATGGTGCTGATATAGAACTGAGGAAACACTACTTCCGGAAACTGTTCCTTCGGCAGGCTCTGATAGGACATAATACCTGCGAGGGCCAGGATAATGGTAGCCACATAAATGCTTACCTTATTATCAATGGACCAGCTGGTAGGTTTAAATTCTTTATTCAGGTTGTCTTGCATAAACCAGTTTTAGAGTATTAAAGCTGGATAAGGTCATTATCATTCAATCCCTGGTAACCGATAGTTACGATCTTGTCACCTGTCTGCAGTCCGCTTGTGATCTCTGCCTTATCATTATAAGTGCGGCCCATTCCGATCTCTCTTCTTTTCGCTATCATCTTACCGCTTTGATTCTGTGCAACGATCACATAAGGTTTACCTAATGAGTACTGTATAATATTCACCGGTATTACAACTGCTTTCTGTGCAACGTAATCGATGATCTTCATTCTTGCGATCATGTTAGGACGCAGTTCCGGATCATTCTGTAAAGGCACTTCTAATTTTATAGTACGGCTTGTCGGATCAATCACCTTTGAAGCAAAACCGATTTTAGTACGAATGTTCTTTTCGATATCCGGGAATTCCAGCACTACCTGATCACCGGTTTTTACTTTGCTGGCATAAGCTTCTGCTACATTCGCCAGTACACGCAGGTTGCTGCCGTTTACCACGCGGAACGCCGGACTACCAGGAGCCGCATTATCACCCAGTTTAACGATCACCGCATCCACTGTACCATTGATAGGAGAAATGATCCTTGCCTGAGACATCTGATCCTGCAGGGTTGCCATTTTCCTTTCCAGTGATTCTTTCTGTGTTTTTGCATTCAGGTACTGTACTTCAGAACCGATTTTCTGATTCCAGAGGTTCTGCTGTTTCTGGAACATGGTATTTGCCAGGTCCAGCTGTGTACGCAGTTCCGCCATATTCGCCCTCATGATCTGATCATCAACCTGAGCCAGTGACTGTCCTTTACTTACGTTCTGTCCTTCTTTTACATGTATTGCTGTAACGATACCAGGAATTTTAGCAGATACGCTGACGTTCTCACGCGCATCTACAGCACCCTGTACATCGATATAATGTTCGAATACTGTATCCTGTACGTCCGCAACGACCACGGCTTTCTTTTTACGTTCAGTAGTATCCTTTTTCTGTGTTTGTTTTTCCAGTTCAGCGATCTGTTGTTTCAGGGTAGCTTCCTCTTTTTTAAGCTCCGCCAGTTTTTCCTCCGGCGAAGGACTGCCACAGGCAGCCATGAGTGCAACGATCAACAGAGCGGGACGATATATCTTGGACATATAATAAAGAGTTAATAGTTAGTTGTAGTTTTCGCTTACAGTTTTCCGTATGCTTTCAGGTAATCTACTTTTGCTACTGCCGCATTATACAACGCAGTGAAGTAGTTATTCTGTGCAGTGAGCAGTTCATTTTCAGCAGTGCTCATTTCCAGGCTGGAGCCAACACCTTCACGATATTTGATCTGTGTGGTATTGTATACTTCTTCTGCCAGTTGCATATTGCTTTCCTGCGCTTCCAGTGTCAGGATGTTATTCCGTAAGCTGGAAGTGGACTGCGCCTGTTCCATATCAATACCCAGTTTGGTATTTTCCAGTGACAGTTCTGCTTTTTTCACCTGAAGGAAAGCCTGATCTTCCTTGCGTCTGCGCTGCATACCACTGAAAATGGTAAAGGACAGGTTTACACCATAGGATACATAACCATACCATGTTTCACGGTTGAAGTAGTTGAACTGATCACTTGCGCGGCTCATACCGCCGGTACCAAACAATGACAGGGTCGGCAGTGTCTGGAACTTGTAGCGTTTCAGATCATACTCATATGCTTTCTTCTGCGTCTGGAGCAACTGATATTCTATACGCTGTCCATAGTCAAATTGTTCCGAAGCGATCGCAGATTTAATCTCAGCGGTTGACAAGGTATCTGTCAGCTGGATTGGCTGCTGAATTGCCATCCCCATCTGATATTTCAGTGCAGCAAGACCTACTTCGGTCACATTGCGTAGCTTTGTTTCTTCTGTACGAAGGTTTGTCAGCTGTACGACCAATCTGTCTACATCCAGCTTTTCCACCAGACCATTTTTATAAGTCTCTTTGGTTTCGTTCAGCAGTTTGTCCAGATTTTTGATGTTATTGCCGAGTATCTCCAGACCTCTGCGGGCGGAGAGCACGTTATAATAGGCTTTATAAACGCCTACTTTCACATCTACTTCTGATTTCTTTACTGATTTGGAAGCCAGCTGTTCCAGTGTTTCTCTGGCTTGTAAAGCCACCAGTACACTTGGGTCGAACAATACCTGTTTCAGGGTAATTTCTCCGATCACGTTGTACTTCAGACCGAATGAGAAAGGCACCAGTGTACCTTTGGGAACGGTGTCGCTAAAGTTGGACGCGTCTATCAGTTGTTTCTGTACAATAGGGTTATGCTGATAAGTGCCTGAACCGGCAAGCGTAGGCAATGCCATACCGCTTACTTCTTTGTTCTTGGCCAGCTGGATCAGTTCATCCAGTTTAGCCGAGCGTACGGAAGCCTGGTTGGCAAGTGCGTAATCTACCGCCTGTTGTGCAGACAGTGAGATAGTTTCCTGCAGCGGCGCTTTTGCGGGCTGCTGGGCCATCGCACAGTGAAAGATCATCAGCAGCAGGAGTCCTGTCAAACCTGCGTGCTTTTTGTCAAGTTGCATAAAGGTCATTGGTTTTACGATAGTTGTAGTTTATTCTCTTCCACGCGTTTGTAGCCTTCGGGAGAAACAAGTCCGTACAGGAAATGTTCCAGCAGAATACATTGTACTTTGCTCATGTCATATTTCCCGTAAGGGAATATGTCAGGCTGAAAACATAGCATGGAAGTAGCCAGTCTGTACTGGGTCATTATTTCGATATCAAAATCATTTCTATATAATCCTTCACGTACGCCTCTTTCTAAATTCAGTCTTACGGTTTTTTGCAGGTTGTTATTCTTATAATCCTGAAATACCTGGTACGCTTTCGTATGGAACTTTTGCAGATCGAACAGGATGATCGGGTTCATATTACGGAAGCTCATATCCAGCTGTTTCATGACGAGGAATAGTTCGTCTATGGCGTTCGCGGCTTTCTCCTGATTTTCAATACATTCCTTATCCAGTTGTTGCAGATACCGCGCTATGGCGTGCATCACCAGTTCATCTTTATCTGCAAAGTGAGCATACAGGGTCTTTTTGGATACACCCATACGCTGAGCGATATCATCCATTGTGATTGAGCGTGTTCCGAACTGGCAGAACAGACTGAATGCAGTATCCAGAATACGTTCCTGTATCTCCATTTTATGTGGTATGTATGTTTCTTATTATCTTCTGCAAATCCTTATAGTGATGGTTTGGTCACTTCCTTCCGGCTTCATAGTTTCTTTGGTGGTCTCTAACTGATTTGCAATGCTGAGACAAAACTATGGAAACTTTTTAAACTACAAAAGTTTCCAACGCAAATAATTTTAATATACTTATCCTGTATGTAGCAGTCTCTGTTTAAGTGCCGGGGGTTCAGTATAATCCTTTTTTACCTTATCAGGTGGGTGCAGGGAGCTGATCTGGTGTATATAAGATTCAGGGCAGCGCTACCTCAGGAGCATATCAAGGCTACCTTTTTCGGCTGCCGGTGTATGATCGATGTCGTTTCCTTTCTTCACCATACCGACCTGCTATTTATAGCAGGTATATCATTACGGTGCGCAGGTAGTCATAACATCCCCTGATGATAAAATAAACGATGTAACTTTGACCTGTCAGATATCATTATCCGGGATATTCCCGGATCGTTCACGTATTTGCATTTAAACTATATGTCTCCTAAAAGTCGTCTTAAAGTTCTGGCAGCACGCATACTGAGGTATTTCTTCCAGGGTTTACTGATACTCGCTCCTATGGGTGTAACCGCCCTGACGCTGTACTGGGTATTTGTTACTATTGACAATATCATCCCAAAGGAAATTCTGCCGCTGGAAACGCCGCTCAGATACCTCCGCTATAAAGGCGTCGGATTTGTATTGGTATTGTTACTGGTGATTGTAGTAGGTTATCTGAGTTCCTCCTTTATTGTGAGCCGCATCTTTGCATTGTTTGATCACATGCTGGAAAGGACGCCTTTTATTAAATATATCTATACTTCTGTAAAAGATGTGTTTGACGCATTTGTGGGTGAGAAAAAGAAGTTCGATCATCCGGTACTGGTGCAGATATATGGCGAAGATGTTTGGGAAATGGGTTTTATTACACAGCCTGATATGTCTAACTTTGGACTTGAGGGATATACTGCGGTATATGTACCACATGCTTATGCCATTACCGGTAAGGTATTTATGGTGCCTGTCGGCAAGGTGAAACCGCTGACCAACATTTCTGCCGGCGAAGCGATGAAGTTTGCCGTAAGTGGTGGTGTGACCAACATCGAAGTACACGACAAGCATGAAAAGAAAGAGGTACGCTGATGATTACCTCTTACAGATAACTCCTGGCGTTGGTCAGATGCCGTTCAGACATTAGTTATCCTTCGTTCATCCTTCGTTCATGAACGAAGGATGAACGAAGGATAACTAATATCCAAGCCTTATCAATCCCTTACTATTACTGTTTCTTTCCCGCTCCACGAACTGATTATTTATCTTAATATTACAATTGTCTGTTAACCAACCAAGCTTATGCACCATATCTTTCTGGCGTTCTGCCTGCACGTGATTACTATTCCTGTTTACGGATGGGGCTTCTTCGCTCATCAGCGCATTAACCGCCTGGCAGTATTTTCTCTGCCTCCGGAGATGCTGGTATTCTATAAACCTAATATTGAATACCTCTCCACACACGCGACAGATGCAGATAAAAGAAGATATATCATCCCGGAAGAAGGGCCACGGCATTACATCGACATAGATCATTACGGCCAGGCGCCATTTGCCGCGCTACCAAGATCCTGGGAGGAAGCACTGTTAAAATATACTGCGGATACATTGCAGACATATGGCATTTTACCCTGGTATCTTACACAAATGCTCTCCCGTTTGACACAGGCATTTAAAGACAAGGATCCTGACAGGATCATGCGGCTAAGCGCTGACATCGGCCACTATGCAGGCGATGCCCATGTACCGTTACATGCCTGTTCAAATCACAACGGACAACGCACAGGGCAGCAGGGAATACACGGACTGTGGGAATCCCGCATCCCCGAATTGATGGCTGATAAGACCTTTCAATACCTCTCTGCGAAGGCATACTATATAAAAGATATTAATGCATACACCTGGCAGATAGTGCTGGAAAGCGCTGCAGCTGCGGATACGGTGTTACAGCAGGAAAAATTAGTAAGTGACAGATTCCCTTCCGGCAGGAAATTTGCGTATGAAAAACGCAACGGGAAACTGATACGAAATTACGCAACAGCCTACGCGAAAGCCTATCATGGCGCATTAGGAGACATGATAGAACGTAGAATGAGCGCCGCAATCTCAGCTACAGCCAACTACTGGTATACCGCCTGGATTAATGCAGGAATGCCGGTGCTGAATAACCTCAAAAAAGGTAGCCGTACACAAGATCCCGTTCATCCCACACCTGAGCGCATGATAGGCCGGCAGGAAGCCTGAAACAGGCTTCCAATTAATTTCGATTTTAAAAAAATATAAATTATCTTTGTTAGTACTATCTTTTTAGCCTTATCCTACACGCGTTCAGCATCAATGTGAAATGCCATACTTTTTTTTCCATTCCTCTGACAAAACCAAACAAAGTGGAACAAGCAAACAATTTATTTAACTTAGAACGACCTATGAAGGTGCACAATTTTAACGCAGGGCCTTCCATATTGCCGAATGAGGTGCTGTACAAGGCCAGTAAAGCTTTGATTGACTTTGAAGGTTCAGGAATGTCTATTTTGGAAATAGGGCATAGAACACCATTGTTTCAAGCTGTATTGGACGAAGCACGGGATCTTGTTAAAGAGTTGATGCAACTCGAAGACGATTTCGAAGTTCTCTATCTTCATGGAGGTGCGACAACGCAATTCATGCAGATACCGTTGAACCTCCTCGAAAACGACGGCACGGCATCTTATATTGATACCGGTGTTTGGAGCAATAAGGCAATAAAAGAAGCGAAACAGTACGGTTTCGTGGACGTAGCTGGCAGTTCAAAAGACAGCAACTATAACCACATTCCTAAACAGTTCAGCGTCTCCCCAAAATCTACCTACCTGCACATTACCACTAACAATACCATTTATGGTACGCAGTGGCAAAAGATGCCGGAGACAGATGTTCCGTTGATCGCTGACATGAGTAGTGATATACTCAGCCGTTCACTGGATTTCAACAAATTCACGCTCATTTACGCGGGCGCCCAGAAAAACATGGGAGCAGCAGGCACTACACTCGTAATTGTCCGCAAAAGCGCATTGGGTAAAGTAACACGTAAGATCCCAACGATCCTCGATTACCGTAATCATATTGAGAACGGTTCCATGTTGAACACCCCTCCCGTATTTGCTATCTATATTTCCATGCTCACACTCCGCTGGTTGAAAGAACAGGGAGGCGCTGCTGCTATGGAAATAGAAAATGAGAAAAAAGCAGGTCTGCTGTACAACGAGATCGATCAGAACCCGTTGTTCCGTGGTACCGCTCAGAAGGAAGACAGGAGCCGTATGAATGTATCGTTCATCATGGACAAACCTGAGCTGGAAGAAGAATTCCTCAAATTCTGCAAGAAAGAAGATATCGTAGGTATTAAAGGGCACCGTCTCGTAGGTGGCTTCAGAGCTTCGCTTTACAATGCGCTGCCATATGAAAGTGTGGAAGTACTGGTAGAGGCCATGAAGTATTTCAGCCTGAAGAAAGCCTAATTCAATTAGGAATTAGGAATTACGAATTAGGAATTGTTTTGATTAGACTGTCACACAGATAATATTCTAAATATTATTCAAGTCAAATAAATAGAATGGCGCTTCAATAACTGAGGCGCCATTTTTATTTATACTAAACCCCATTTTAAAAATGTCACATTAATTGAGTATTCAACTATTTGCTATACTAATTCCTAATTCCTAATTCCTAATTCCTAATTCTTAATTCTTAATTGACTATCACTTAGACGGGAAAAATTAATTATTTACTTTTGCGGCCTAACAATCTATTATCATGGCAATCATCAGACCCTTCAGAGGATTAAGACCTACTCCGGAACTTGCAGAAAAAGTTGCTGCCCGCCCTTACGATGTGCTCAGCGCAGCAGAGGCAAAAGCAGAAGCTGCCGGTAACCAGTACTCGTTTTACCATGTTTCCAAATCGGAAATTGACCTTCCGGAAGGTACCGATGTGTACAGTCAGTCTGTATATGATAAAGCTGCTGAAAACCTGCAGAAATTTATCAAAGAAGGAACCCTGTTCCAGGACAATACCCCTTGCTACTACATCTACCGTCTGATCATGAACGGCCGCACCCAGACAGGTCTGGTGTGTGCTTCTTCTGTATCTGATTACAACATGGGTATTATTAAAAAGCACGAATTTACCCGTCCTGACAAAGAACAGGACCGTATCAACAATATCAAAACAACCCGCGCACAAACAGGCAACGTATTTCTGGCATACAACGACGTTCCGGAAGTAAACTCCCTGATCGATCATTGGATCCATGCAAATGCACCTGCTTACGACTTCACTGCTGCTGACGGTATTCAGCATACCGTATGGGTAGTAAATGAAGAAGGCGCTGTAAACGATATTACTTCCCTGTTTTCCAGCAAAGTGCCGCACACTTATATCGCCGACGGTCACCACCGCGCGGCATCCGCATCACTGGTACAGAAAGAATTTGAAGAAAAACAAATGATCGGTACCGACGATCCGGCTAATTTCTTCCTGACGACGATCTTCCCTGCCAGCCAGCTGGTAATCCTGGATTACAACCGCCTGGTAAAAGACCTGAACGGTCTGACCAAAGAAGCCCTGCTTTCCCGTCTGGAATACGATTTCACCGTAGAATCTATCGGTCACCTGCCACAACAGCCATCCATGCTGCATGAATTCAGCATGTACCTGGAAGGAACCTGGTACCGTCTCGTTGCCAAAGAAGGTACCTACACCACAGATCCGATCGGTATCCTGGATGTGACGATCCTGTCCAACAACGTACTGGATAAAATACTGGGCATCAAAGATCAACGTACCGACAAACGTATTGATTTCGTAGGTGGTATCCGCGGATTACAGGAACTGGTAAAAAGAGTGGACAGCGGTGAAATGAAAGTAGCATTTGCCCTGTATCCGGTAACTATCCAGCAACTGTTTGACATCGCTGACAGCGGTAATGTAATGCCTCCGAAAAGCACCTGGTTTGAACCAAAGCTGCGCGATGGCCTTATCTCTCAGATGATTTAATCATTGCATCATATTATTCAGACGCCCGCTCTAACAGCGGGCGTTTGTTTTTACAGATAGTGTTAATACACAGGAAACAGCGCCGAAATAGGCATTCGGTCTGCCGGACTGAATGTTTGGCACATTTTTTCTTTATTTTTACAGCAAACGTCTGATCGGCATGAATATGAGGGCTTCATTATTAAGAGCAGGTTTATTTACCGCTATATTATTTTCTTCTGTAATAACTGCTTCCGCACAGGATGCCAGGGAATTATATACAACAGCGACAGGTTTTATACGTGATGGTGATTATTCCAATGCTATCCTGGTATTAAACCAGGCACTGCAACAGGAACCTGATAATATAGACTTCAAAAAACAGCTCGGCTTTGCATATTACCTCCAGGGAGATATGAGTAAAGCTAAAAATATCATTGAGCCCATACTCAACAAAAAAGAAGCAGACGAGCAGACCTTCCAGATCGCTGGTAACATCTATCAGTCCCGCCAGGAATGGAAAACAGCACAGAAGCTGTATGAAAAAGCATTGCGTAAATTTCCGGAAAGCGGAGAACTGTATAACGATAACGGACAGTTGCTCATGTTCCTCAAAGTATTTGAAGGCGGCATGGGAAGCTATCTGAAAGGTATCGAGAAAGCACCGAACTTCTCCAGCAACTATTACAATGCCATTAAAGCATATGTGTATATGAATAATCCCGTGTGGGTAATCATCTACGGGGAAATATTCGTCAACCTGGAAAGTTATACTGCACGTACTGCCGAAGTCAGAAACCTGTTGCTGGATGCCTACAAATCTTTATACAACGATCCGGCACAGCTGAACAAAGCGATTGAAGACGAAAACGAAAATAAAAACAGGAAGAAAGCAGTCGCTGATTTTGCCGTTGCATTCAAAGCATCCATGGGGAAACAGATCAGTGTTGTAATGGCAGGCATAGATCCTGAAACGCTCATTATGCTGCGTACCCGCTTCCTGCTTGACTGGTACAGTTTTTCCGGTCTGCGTTTTCCATATGCACTTTTTGACTATCAGCGCTCCCTGCTGAAACAGGGAATGTTTGAAGCGTATAACCAGTGGATGTTTGGTCCTGTTGCCAATCAGCCGGCATACAGAGCCTGGACAAACATGCACAAGGCAGAATACGATGCTTTTTTACAATATCAGCGTAATCACCCACTGAAGTTAAGAGCGGATGAATATTACAACGACAACAAGTTTACGATGGTGAGGTGAGGTGATTGAGCCAATCAGGTAATCAATTCTCAAATTCCACATATGTTTAACATCAAACACCAAAACACAATTGAGAACGCCGTAAAGGCGAATCATGAAAGGGCTTTTTATTCACAGTACCCGGAACACCCCAAAGCCTATGGTGAAAATGCAGCAGAGCAGGGCGAAAACCGCTATAAAGCACTGCTGCAGCAACCCTTTAAGCAATTGCTGCAAACAGGAGAAACTTCCTGGGCAGGAGAAGAAGTGTCTCCTTATACCCAGGAGGCACTGGGCATTACCTACCCGATCTTCTCTCCCGACGAACTGGTACACCGTGCTATCGCTGCAGCGCCGCAATGGCGTAATACCACTGTAGACGTACGTGCTGACATCCTTGTGGAAACACTGGAAGCAGTAAAAGAACGCTTCTTCGACATTGCCTACGCCACTATGCATACGACCGGACAAAGCTTTATGATGAGCTTCCAGGCTTCTGGTCCGCATGCCAATGACAGGGCACTTGAAGCAATTGCCATGGGCTATCATGAAGGCAACCGCTACCCGGCATCTCTGATGTGGGAAAAACCAATGGGTAAAACATCCCTTCAACTGAAAAAGAATTTCCGGGCCATTCCGAAAGGAGTCGGTCTGGTGATAGGCTGCTCCACCTTCCCGGTATGGAACTCATTGCCAGGCATTTATGCCGACCTTGTAACCGGCAATCCGGTGATTGTGAAACCACACCCGAAAGCCATTCTGCCAATTGCCATCGTAGTAGCTGCAATTCAGCAGGTATTACAGGAAAAAGGCTTCAGCCCTGCCCTTTGTCAGCTGGCAGCGGATACGTCAACAGCGCTTATTACCAAAACCCTGTGCGAGCATCCGGGTATTCAGCTGATTGACTATACCGGCGGCAGTGCCTTTGGTAACTATGTGGAGGCATTGAAAAACAAGACCGTATTCACTGAAAAAGCAGGCGTCAACTCTGTTATTATCGACAGCGTGGCAGATATCGATGCGGTGATGCAGAACCTGGCTTTCTCAGTGTCATTATACTCAGGACAGATGTGTACTGCTCCGCAGAATTTCTTTATTCCTGCTGAAGGAATCACGACCAGCAATGGCAGACTTTCCTTTGATGAAGTAGTACAGAAATTTAAGGATGCGGTTGTAAGCCTCGTCAACAATCCTAAAATGGGAGCGGGTACACTGGGCGCCCTGCAGAACGAAAATACCCTGGAAAGGGCACATAATGCAGGCAAACTGGGCGCAAAAGTCATCCTTGAAGGACAACCTTTAATCAATGAAGAGTTTACCCATGCCCGTGGTTGTACGCCATCCATCCTGGAAGTCAGCAGCAATGATAAACATATCTTCGAGCAGGAATTATTTGGCCCGGTTTTGTTGCTGATTAAAACAAAGGATACCCATGAATCCATACAGCTGGCCCGGCAAATGGCGCAACAACATGGTGCGATCACCTGCGCGGCCTATACCACCAGTCCCGAGATGAAAGAAAAGATCACCGAAGAGATGAATGGGGTATTTACACCGGTATCCTTTAACTTTACCGGATTCATCTGGGTAAATCAACATGCGGCATTTTCAGATTTTCATGTGACAGGTGGAAACCCTGCCGGAAATGCCAGTTTCACTAATCCGGAATTCATCCTGCGCCGGTTCGTATGGGTAGGAAACCGGGAAGTGGCCGGAAGCTGACGGAATAATTTGTTTATGAAATATATACTTTCTATCATGCTGATCACCTTGCTGGCTGCCTGTGAACAGGCGCCGAAAGCTGACAAGGCGACCATTACAGAGGCTCACCCGGTAAAAGAGGGTAAAGGAAGCCCATACCTGGTTGACACCGCTAACAGCGAATTACGCTGGATAGGCACCAAGCCTACCGGCAAACATACCGGCCGGTTTACACTGCAGGAAGGAAAGTTATTGGTAAAAGACACGGCCATCACCGGTGGTAACATCATTATCCGTATGAACTCCCTGGAAAATATCGACCTGTCCAAATCAGATACTTCTCTGAAACGTAAACTGGAAGATGAGTTAAAAGGCCCGCTGTTCTTCGATGTGGTAAATTTCCCGGTAGCTACGTTTGAGATCACCAATGTCAGCGACTTTACGCCTTCTGTGGGTAATGAGGTATTGATGAAGAACGCAAATTATACGGTACAGGGTAATCTGACGATCAAGAATATCACTAAGAATATCTCCTTCCCTGCTATTATCAGGTTTGAAAATGGCACTATCACAGCAATGGCCAATTTCAATATCGACAGAACGCTGTGGGGAATGACCTACAGAGCTGATAAATCCATGCAGGACAAACTGATCAACTCAGCGGTAAATCTTGAATTCAGAATCACTGCTGCCAAATAATACGTTCGCCGTATAAGCATAAAATAAAAGGAGGCTGTCTACCAATATGGCGGACAGCCTCCTCTTATTTTATACCTGTTATTACCAGTTTATTTTTTCTTGTCTGCTTTGAACCGGCCGTTGGGTTGTATAGAAGTCAGTGACACTACTTCTCCTTTGTCATTCAGACTGAACTCTACGGTAAACCCTTTTACTTCCTTTAAGGCGAACTTGTTTTTATCTACAGGCACCAATGTAAAGTCCATTTGTCCTGGTACATTCATCATCAGCTGATCTTCTCCTTTGATGTGCACAGTTGCCTCCATTCCCCCAAAAGAATAAACACCGAGGTATTTCTCTAAAGCTGCTTTTGTAAGCGGAGCCATTTTGGGCGTTCTGCTAAAACGTACAGGATCTTTTACCCCCAGATCAATTTCGGTTTCATTAATATCGCCGTTCATATCTGCGTTGAATTTGATCCTTGAACCTGGTGCGGTGGTATCAATGCCTGTGTATTTATCTACCTGATACGTCTGAAATACATCATAAGCCACATGCTTCAGATAATTCTTTTCCTGCGGAATCAATGCAAATAAAGAGTCATTCTGAATAACGACCTCATAACTGCCGAATGATTTACTGACATACATGCCGGTATAATCACTCAGACTACGGATCACACCTGCTCCCTTCACTTTCGCTGTATCTTTACTATCTGAACCTTTTTTATCCGTGGCCAGTTGAGCCGCTCTCTTTTTCACCATAGAATCTGACAGGGCATAGTATTTCAATCCGAGCAGTTTGTCAGAAAAGAGGTTCCTCACCAGCATAGGCACCGGAGAACCATTCTGGTTAGCCAATACGATAATACCGATACTATCGGAAGGATAGAAACAAGTGCTGGCGGTAAATCCGTCAATATTCCCACCATGCTCTACCTGGTAGTGTCCACGGTAAGAAGAGATCATCCATCCCAGACCGTAGTCGCTGCCATGTACTTCCGGCTGGTCTTTACCTGGCCGTCCGCCTCCCATTGCCATTTGTGCGCTTTGTGCCTCGCCAACATAGGCGGCAGGTATTACCTGCTTACCGTTATATTTCCCTCCATTGATCCAGGCAGATACCCAGTGCGCCATATCGCTGACACTACTGTTGATACTACCTGCGGGAGCGATGATCTGAATATCTTTATAGTCTTTTCTTGTGATGGCAGTGTCTTTGGTAACACCATATCCTACCGCTGCATCTTCTACTTTAAAACCGTCAATAGCAGTGGAGGAATGTGTCATACCCAGACTGTCAAAGAAGCGGAGCTTCATATTTTCTTCCCAGCTTTTACCGGTCAGCTTCTCTGCTACAGATCCCTGTGCCATGAACATAAAGTTGTTATACTGCCATTTGTAACGCAATGGCTCATTGGGTTCCATAAAACGAATGCGGTATAAGAGAGAATCCCTTGTAGGTGCGCCAAACAAATACCAGGAGTAGTCATAGCGGGACAATCCTGTACGATGGCTCATCATATCCCGCAGGGTGATATGCGCATTCATATCGTCATTGTAGAAGACGAGCTCCGGCAGGTAATTGCGTACGGGCGTTTCAAAGTCCAGTTTACCTTCTTCTCTCAATACGCCCAGTAATGCGGAAGTAAATGCTTTGGAACAGGAACCGATCGCAAATACTGTGTTGGGGGTAACCGGCAGTTTTTTCTCATAATCCCTATAGCCAAATCCTTTGGCATAAATCACCTTATCTTTCTCTACGACAGCGACAGCTACACCAGCAGCATGCCAGTCATGCAACATTTTCTCTACGATCTTATCAACGCCGGCAAGACGTTGCAGTTGTTTGTCATTTGATTGTGCACTGACACGCAGAACGGCGATCAGCAGGAGACACAGATACAGGCTAACTTTTCTCATGTTGGGAATTTAGTAAGCCAAGATACAAAACTTACTTAAAACCCATAATTCTTCATAACGTGGAATACTGTTTTCAAGCGGTGACAGCTTTCTCTTCTTTCTCCTCTTTCTCTTCGTATATCAGGCTGGAGAAGTCGCACAACTTGGATAGCAGGTTACATAACTCCACGCCATGCTCCGTTAACGCATAAGTTACCTTAGGCGGCATACCTGGAAACTGGTGACGGGTGATCAGTCCTGTTTTTTCCAATGTTTTCAGTCTGTCAGACAGAATATGATCCGTAATATAAGCCAGCTCTTCCCGGATACCTGAAAAACGGTTATTACCTTCCTCTATGCAAAAAAGGACGTCTGTAGTCCAGCGTCTGCTCATGGTAAACAGCAGCTCGTTCAGCGGACATTTGTTCTCCAGGTAAGACTGGTTCTGATAGTTAGATGAATTGGTTTTTCTTTCTGCCATATACAACACGTTTTTGTCGATAGACTCAAATTACTGTTATTGCCTTAGATGTCAAAGCAGTTTGGGATGGATGGCTTATCATCATATCAGGTTCCATTCATATCTTTATGCCGCAGGAACATTACATGTTCCACAAAAAGTAAATATGGTCCGTTTAGTTCTCATCATCATCGCCTTCCTGGTTTCTTTGCTGTCTGTTTTCAGAGCGCCTACCTATCACCTTTGGATGCTGGCCATCGGCGTAGCTGAATTCGCCTGGGTCTTTATCACGATTACCTTCGTTTTGCTGGTGACCGGACTATATCCCGGCAGATTTCAGCTGGCAGGTACACTGATCGGACTCACCGCTTTACTGCTATACATATCGCCGGTTATAAGGGCGTATTTCATTGCCAGGGATCTTCCCGCCGCCATGGACAAAGCCCTGGATGAACATGATGAAGAAGGCGGCAGAACAACTCCCTTCAGCTTTATTACCATGCTGACCGACTATCCGCAGCCCAAGGTCGCAGCAAAGACATATGCCTACCGTACAGACAATCTGGCCTCCTCCTTTATGGACTTCTATCCCGCACAGCAATCCGGCCTCCGGCCCTGTGTCATCGTTGTACATGGGGGCTCCTGGAGTAGCGGAGACAGTAAGCAGCTACCGGAGCTGAACAGCTACCTGGCACATGCCGGCTACCACGTCGTTTCTATCAATTACAGACTGGCCCCGGCTTTCCTCTGCCCTGCCCCTGTTGAAGACGTATATGCGGCCATGGACTATCTGCGTGCACATGCCTCCGAACTTCAGATAGATACCGACAACTTCGTATTGTTAGGCCGTTCCGCAGGAGCGCAGATAGCCCTATTGGCAGCTTACCGGCAACAGGTGCCAGGTCTGAAAGCTGTGGTTGACTTTTATGGTCCGGCAGATATGGTATGGGGCTATTCCCTCCCTGCGAATCCCCTGGTGATGGACTCCCGTAAAGTGCTGGAAAACTACCTTGGCGGTACTTACGGCGCTGTACCGGGTAATTATGCTGCCAGTTCGCCGATCGAATTCGCAGATAAACATGCCGTCCCTACCCTCATCATCCATGGTGCAAGAGATCCCCTGGTGGCTTACGAGCACAGTACCCGGCTGAATAAGAAACTCACAGATAACGGTATTAAACATTTCTTCCTTTCACTGCCCTGGGCCACACATGGTTTTGACTATAACCTGAAAGGTCCCGGCGGACAACTATCCACCTATGCGATAGAGCGCTTTTTACATAACGTAACACAATAATATGCAGGAACCGGGGAGACCCGGTTTTTTTTACGCTTATTTATGGATTTCGGTATTTTTCAGCATCCTAAACTTATGAAACATACAGCCCCTTTTACACTGCATATACCCAAACCCTGTTCTGAGAACTGGAACCAGATGACGCCTGACGAAAAAGGAAGGTTCTGTCAACATTGTCAGGAAGTTGTTGTTGATTTCTCTGCAATGAGCGACCAGGAAATAGCTGGATACTTGTCAAATACATCCGGAAAGACCTGCGGAAAATTCCTGCCGGAACAATTAAACAGGGGTATAGGTGCTCCTGCAAGCAACAGGAAGCCTGTTATTTCTATTGCCGCCATGCTATCTGCACTATATCTGTTCCTGCCGGAAGCGAAAGCTTCCCTTCGTCCATTGACAGAACAAGGCACAAAACCTTTAGCAGATACAAGTCGCAAAAAAGAAAAACCGGTACAGCTGATCAGTGAGATCAATGGTACTATTCTGGATGACGAAAATGAAGTATTGCCAGGTGCAACTGTAATAATAAAAGGGACAAGGACAGGAACGCGTACCGATGCTGACGGGCATTTTCACCTGCGCCTGCCGGAACCGGGAGCAACATATCTCACACTGGTCATTACATATGTTGGCTTTGAGACAAAAGAAGTAAAGGTTACACGCCCACATAAGAATCTACGTATCCGGTTAGATACAAGGACAATGGTATTGGGAGAATATGCTATTGTGCAGGAAAAATCTATCTGGCAGCACTTAGCCGACAAAGTAAAAATGATGCTGAGTTAATCATTCTCTTAAACTATCTATTATGAGGAAGACAAATCCGGTTACATTATCCATTCCACAAGCCTGTCATGAATCCTGGCAGGATATGCCCCCTAATGAAAAAGGAAGATTCTGTCAACACTGTCAGAAAACAGTAATTGACTTTACAAATATGAGTGATCATGAAATAGCCAGACTGGTGAACCGTTCAAAAGGGCAGCTCTGCGGACGACTTCATGTTTCACAACTTGACAGGGAAATCTATACCACTAAAAAAAATACACCGTGGATGAAAATTGCGGCGATGGTATCAGCGCTGACATTAACAACACCAGCGGTGAGCGCAAAAGCGGCAGCTATAGCAACAGTCCAGCTGAATGAAAAGGAAGATATCATTGCCAAGGGTGATACAACAATTGTTATTTCAGGTCAGGTAGTTGATACTACAGCAGCCCGTATACCATTACCAGGTGTAGATATTGTCCTGAAAGGTGGAAAGATAAGGACCATTACAAATGAGACTGGAGCATTCATGCTTCATCTACCCGCTGACATAAAGAAAGAAGACCTGCTGCTGGTAATTTCTTTCATTGGTTACCAAACACAGGTTTTGCCGATATCATCAGCTGAACTGCAACAAAATATCGTCGTTACCTTAGTACCGGAGCAATTTGATGGCGAAGGGGTAGTATTGGGCGGAGTTCATTCCTGGAGACCGTCTACTGTATGGCAAAGATTTAAATATAAGATAGGTTCTTTGTTCCATTAGTAGTAACTTTAAGTAAACCTATTTCTGATGCGATCAGCTGCACTCTCAGCCATCCCAAAAACAGCATATACTACTATGCTGCTCATTACTGTATTTACTTTCATGGCATCTTATACCAGTGCACAGCAGCGAAAAACAATAAGAAAGGAAAATACAACTATCAATGCAAAAAACAGGCACTCGCAAATAACAGCGACCTCCTGGCTCAAAGCCGATCTTCAGGCTATTACGCTCAACAAACATTTTATATCGGCGCCGGTGATACAAGATAGTCTTATATCTATTCCCCCCTTTCAGCCAGCAGCTACTCGTGCCGGAGGACTGGTCTGTGGAGTGGCAGGTGTATTGATCATCCTGCAACCCGATCCCTGGAAACCAGTTTCGCCTTTATCACTTTTTGATTTCCTGTAACCAGATAACATCCACGTGAGACATAATACTTAAAAGCCCCACTTATGAAAAAAGGCATTACAATATCCATTCCCACTCCCTGTCATGAATCATGGCAGGAGATGACGCCAGTAGAAAAAGGACGTTTCTGTAGTAGTTGTCAGAAAGCGGTGACTGATTTTACAGTGATGAATGATCAGCAAATAATCGACTTCATAAAAAAGCATCCGGGCAGCCATTGTGGAAGATTCCTGCCGGATCAGCTAAACATCCCCATACAGGCATTATCACAGACGCGGCGAAGATTTGTACCTGCCGCTATTTTTGCTGGCTTTACGGGCTTATTAGCGTTGTTTAGTCAGCAGTCGAAAGCCGCTGATAAAGACAAGCATCTAACGATGCAATTACCACTTACTTTTACGCCTGATGAGTATACAAAACCAGTAGCGGCAGACAATGATGATTCTTCATATATTATCAAAGGCAGAACATTCATAAAAGATGGCAGCAGAAAAGATACACTGATGTATGCTACAATACGTGTGAAAGATACTCAGATAGGCGCCCTCTCAGATTTACATGGACTCTTCCGGATACAACTGCCTAAAACACTATTCTCCGGAGAAGTTACGCTCGTCATACAGGCTGTGGGAACAGAAACGCAGCAACTCATTGTACAGCTGGATGAAAAGTCGCTTTCAAAAGAACTGGTAGTAGTTACACAGGAGTTAGCGACCACCGGCTTGATGATGATCGATAAAAATGGTGAACCTTATCATGCTGATAAAAGTCTGCGGGCCCGCTTACGTCGCCTGTTCAGCCGCCGTTAATTATTGCGCGTCAGGAACGAAGTTGATATCGGCCCCCTCTTTGAAAGTGACATACACACGTCTCCAGGGCTGATCATCTATCAGTTCCCATTTATGACCTGTACCGTGTGTATCCATGGCAATCAGCACATCTCCCGGTCTCAGTGTAAACTGTTCTCCGTGATAGGTTTCAAACAACAGTGTGCCGGATAAAGTAATGACATATTGCGTAGTGGGTGCAGGATGCCAGTCATAGGTAGAACGGGGAGCCGTTTCATTGAACATAATGGAATCTGCTTCTTTCACATCTCTGTGTGTTACAGAACCAATCGTAAAATGTGAATGGCCGTCTTCTCCGGTGTATAACTTAATTGCTCTGATCATGACTGTTGTTTCCTTGTTTCATACACAAGATAGGACTGTTTGCCTTAAAGTTTTGCTAAAATGCTGTAAATGCAGGAGGCAATAAGCCAATACCATATAATTGATTAAGTCAATATTTTATCATATTGATATCTAATCATTTAACAGAACACTTATTAGCCTACCCTTATCAATAATTGACTCAGTCAACAGATAAATCCGGTTCTATTCTCCCATATCAAAGGCATATCTGATCATCATTTTTTAACAATGGACATCAAACTATTTACTGTAATAGCATGTTAATCATAGTACGCCGCTCGTTACATTTGCTGCGTAGAGAAAAGAGCAGTACACTTACTTTAACAAACAGACCCACATGCTAAATTTTGAATTCAGGAACCCGACAAAAATCTTGTTTGGCAAAGGACAGATTGCCAACCTTGCAAAAGAAATTCCTGCCGGAGCAAAGTTATTGATGCTTTATGGTGGTGGCAGTATCAAACAGAATGGTATTTATGATCAGGTAAAATCGGCTTTACAGGGGTTCGATGTCCTGGAATTCGGTGGCATTCCCGCCAATCCGGAATATGAGGTGTTACTGAACGCGCTGAAGGTTATCAAAGATGAAAAGATCAACTTTATGCTGGCAGTAGGCGGAGGTTCCGTTATTGACGGCGTAAAATTCCTCTCTTCTGCCGCATTATATGAAGGGGATAATCCATGGGATATCCTTTCTCAAAGAATCGTGACCAAAAAAGGCCTGCCTTTTGGTACCGTGCTGACACTGCCAGCTACCGCATCAGAAATGAATTCAGGCGCTGTCATCAGCCGACATGAAACACAGGAGAAGTTCTCAATGGGTGGACCCGGACTATTCCCGCAGTTCTCCGTACTCGATCCACAGGTCGTTGCCTCTGTACCTAAACGCCAGATCGCCAATGGTATCACGGATGCTTTCACACATGTAATGGAACAATACATGACCTATCCTATCGGTGCATTACTACAGGATAGAATTGCCGAAAGTATCATGCAAACGCTGGTAGAAGTGGCGCCGAAGGTTGTCAAAGATCCATCTGACTATGAAGCAGCGGCCAACTTCATGTGGAGCTGTACCATGGCGCTGAATGGATTGATTCAGAAAGGGGTTCCTACGGATTGGGCCGTACATGCGATGGGACACGAATTAACAGCGCTGTTTGGCATCGATCATGCACGCACACTGGCCATTATTGCACCCTCCCATTACCGCTATAATTTCAATGGTAAAAAGGAAAAGCTGGCGCAATATGCGGAACGTGTATGGAATATCACCAGCGGTACAACAGATGAAAAAGCGGAAGCCGGCATCAAAGCAACAGAAGACTTCTTCCATTCCCTGGATATTAACACCAGACTGTCTGAATATACAGGCGATTTCAAAGGTACCGCACAGACGATCTCTCAGAAATTCATTGAGAGAGGCTGGAATGGTATCGGGGAAAGAAAAGACCTGACACCTTCAGATGTTGAGAAGATCGTAGAAATGAGCTATTAGTCAGCCCACACATACTAATACAAAAGCGCTTCAGCTAACGGGCTGAAGCGCTTTCTTTTATTACAATATCATTGACAGTTTAAACGGAGACTTCCGAGTCCGCCATCTTATGCTGCAATTCTTTTACCGTCATATTATACAGTATACTCTGACGCCCGTTCACACGTTGCACCAGGTGTACGTGCGCAATGAAGTTCTGTACGATCTGGATCTTATCACTTGGCGTTACCACCAGCAATTGCAGGTGCAGCTGCTTACAGAGTTCCATCAGATAAGTCGCTTTCTCTTCATCCTGGTTACTGAAGCTTTCGTCCACCGCAATGAATCGCAGACTTCTTGCATTTTTACCTTCTCTGGTAATACCAAACTGGTAAGCAATCGCACTACACAGGATCGTATAGGTCAGCTGCGCTTTCTCACCACCGGATAATTGTCCCATCTGACGATAGATTTTCTTGGACTCATTCGTTTCACGGAAACGTTCATCTGCCCAGAATTCAAACCAGTTACGGGCATCCAGTACAC
The DNA here is from genome assembly GCF_000024005.1 of Chitinophaga pinensis DSM 2588. Classification (NCBI taxonomy): domain Bacteria; kingdom Pseudomonadati; phylum Bacteroidota; class Chitinophagia; order Chitinophagales; family Chitinophagaceae; genus Chitinophaga; species Chitinophaga pinensis. The sequence continues at coordinate 1,345,753 of NC_013132.1, read as the reverse complement.
GTGCGCGGTATGCTTCACTTTCGTCCAGCGCGGCAATCAGTGGTTGTACTCTCTCACGGAAATGCTGTGCCTTTTCTTCAAAAGTACTCTGTTGCCAGTTGGCCGACTGTGGCAAAGCATCCAGCAAACGGCTCTTGAATTCACGTGCCTCACTACCGGAAGCCACCGGACGTTTTACCAGCTGTATATAAGTATCCGGCAGGCGGTTGAAGTTGATACCAGCCAGGGAATCATTCAGTTTCTGGATCGTATTGCTGATATCACGCTCCCATTTCTCCATCTCTTCATTCAATCCACCGATCTTATAAGTAATGGTAACGTTGATATAGCTTTCGAAATCCTTCTTATAGCCTGGCAGGTTATCATTCGTCAGTTTATCCAGCCATTCGATATACTCTGTAGCATGTACTGCATCATCAGATAAAGCATGTACATCTGAAATCCAGTCAGGGAAACGTTGTAGTATCTCTGCCTGCGGATTTTTCAGACGGTTGATACTTCTGTTCAGCATCACTTCTTCCTTATGACGGGCGTCTTCTGCCAGTCGCAGGTCCTGTTCTTTATTCTCACGCAGGGATTTATAGATCGCAGCTACGTTCTCCAGTGTGACGTTACCAAGCAGGTGACTGTTCTGCTGCTGGAAGTTCAGCAGTTCATCCTTATCGCCTTCTGTAACGTGCTGTAACAGGTGTTGCATTGCCTGTTGCTCTTCTTCCATCTCTTCAATGTTACGCTGTTCCAGCGCTTCATTTCTGATCAGCATCGCCTGCAGTTCCTGGTTGTCTTCCTTCTGACGTTCGATATCCAGCAATTGCTGTTTCAGGCCGTCTAATTCCTGGTTTTCATCTGTCAGTGATCCGATCTGGTCCTGCGCTTTGCGAATGGCCTTCTGTAGCTTACCGATATTTATTTCATCAAACCCTTTATGTTCCTTCAAACGTCCTGCTGCATAGAATTGCTTCTGCAAACGGGCGGATCTGGACTTACAGGTCTGCAATATTTCATTGGAAGAAATAATCGCTTCATTCAGCTTGCTTCTTTTGGAAATGAGGGCATCTTTTTTCCGCTCATTGTTCCAACCCATCACATAACGGGAAGCATCGTTACTGTGTGCACGGTCGTCCTTTTCATGCCTGTCACGGTTCTTGATCAAACCTTCTACCGTGATGGCCATGTCATTCCTTTGCAATTCCCGCTCACTGTTCACACACACATAGCTGAAATTCTGAATGATCTGCTGCTGTACCCACGGACTGAGCTTATGATCAGGATGGAAGTCAAGTTTATGATATACCGTATCATCTTCCGGATACAGTGTCAATGCCGACTCCTTGATTTGATAATAAATCAGGCGGGTACGCAGGTTATTGTTATTGACAAAGGAAGTTACCTTTTTATAGTGCTTCTCTGGTACCAGCAAACGCAGGGAGAAAGAGTGTAACAATTTTTCCAGTGCGGGTTGCCATTCGATTTCTTCTGATTTCACCTGTATCAGTTCACCGGCGAAAAGAATTTCACTTACATCAATTCTCAGACTGCTACAGATCTCTTTACGCAGATCTACCAGGTGAGACGGGATGTTATTCCGGGACTGATGCAGTAATTCTATTTCTTTTTCCAGGCTCTCTTTTTCACTCTCTGCACGTTCTTTTACACGTTTAGCACTGTACTCGTCTTCTTCATTCAGACGCTGTTCTGTTTCCAGTTTCAGGGCTGCGCGATTCGCTTCTTTCAGTATACGCTGATAAGTTGCATCGTCGTTTACCTCTTCCTCTTTCACATGCAGGGTATCGCACCAGGACGCGAATTCCTTTAGGCTGTCTTCTGCTTCTGCCTTTCTCTTTTCCAGGTCCTGAATATCCTTTTCCAGCTGTTGTAAACGCTGTCCGGCCTTATTCTGCTCCATCAGGTTTTTCGTCACACGCTCCTGTTCCAGGAGATCGGCCATATTGACTTTCGTTTCTTCGATCTTCTTCTGCAAAGACTCCACTTCGTGACGACGATCAATAAGCGCCTGTGTCAGCAACTGGTTACGGGTGAAGCTATTCCAGATGGTAGCTGTATTAAGCTCCTGCTTCAGCTGCATGATGGAAGTCAGATAAGAGGAGAAGTTCTCATGGTGCTCTTTAATAGGGCCCAGTAAGCGGATCTGCTCTTCTGCTTTCTCGATATTACGCTGTGCATCCAACAGTGTAGTCAGATGTTTCTTCAGCTCCTGAAACTGCTCTTCCATGTTACGCGGTTCCAGCATGTTGGTACGGATAAAGTCATCCAGGTTACCCAACACCTTGATACCAACGGTCTGGTTAAACAGTTGCACGGCCTGTATGCTCTGCATACCCAATGCTTCCACCATACGCTGTGCATACTTGCTGGCAGCGTCGAACCATTCTACCTGTCTGCGACCGCCTTTATTGTACAGCTGATCAATACGACGTTTCCAGGTACCGCCCATATCAAATGGGCTGAAATCGTCGGCTATATGCATCGCGCGGTGTGCAACACCGAAGATCTTGCGCATATCGCCATTGACGAAATACCTTACCTGGAACAAGGTTACATATTGTTCCGCTTCATTGGCAAAGTTGGCCAACAGAATGCTGTATGCCTCTTCTTTATTCTCTCTTAAATAAAGGGTTTTAGCTACGCCGGTGGCCTCATTATTGACCATCCCGTATCCACCCATTACATAAGAGTCTTCCGTTCTGTCACCTTTCTTTTCACTACCACTACTCTGGTTATAGAAACGGTACCTTTTCTCAGGTACCATCAGTGTCAGCAGGGCATCGATGAAGGTGGTCTTACCGCTACCATTGGCGCCTGTGAGCAGACTGGTTTCCCCGTTAGGCTTGATACTATGAATATGTTCATCAAATGTACCCCAGTTCAATACCTCCAGGTATTGTAAACGGAATCCACTTTTATGATTATCAGTACTGAAAACGTTTAACTGCATTGTTCTTTACAAAAAGTTTTATGGTATGTTATTCAGCTTCCACGCTACTGCCTATTGCCAGTTCGCTCAGCTGCTGCTGAAAAGTTTCCAGTGCTTCACTGTCCACTTTTGCTTTGATAATTTTCCTGATCCTGAACTTCTGTTCATCAGGCACTTCATGATTTTCTATACGATGCAGAAATCCGCTTTCTTCTACTTTATCGATCAGTCGGTCTATTTCTTTGAGGAATTTGATACGGCTGGCGCCTTCTTTAAAAAACAACTCTGCGTATTCCTTGATTTCCCGGCGTTTTTTAATCAGTTCACGGGAACCGGACTCACTGATTTCAAACTCAGCCATCATCTCACGCAGCAGCACCAGCATGATGCTCTCTTCATAGCTGAAGGAACGGCGGTGTATCCAGCTTACATAGGCTTCGTCATCTTCCGTCAAAGCATGTTTTACAAAAGCAAATCCATCCTGTTCATCCAGCACCAGGTACAAACCCAGTTGTTGCAGGAAGCCGGTAAGTTCAACTTTATATTGCAATAGTTTTTCCCAGGCGCCCTTCTCCACATATTCTACAGGGCCTTTCAACAGTTTTACCACTACTGGTGCATAAGGTAGTATTTTCGCTGTGCTCATAATAGTGTGTGCTGTTATTTACCAAATAATAGATATGGAACCTCTACAAATCGTGTCTGTTCCGGATTCAACGGAATCAGTTCTGTAGTGTTTTTTACAATATATGCACGGCTGGATTTTTCACGCAGGAAGTCATAGTAACTGATGACTTCCGCCAGCCCAAATTCCAACGGAGATTGCTCCAGTACTTCTTTCAGTGTCGCTGTCTGTTTATCTTTCAGCACTGTTTCTACTTTCTCCCAAAGCTGTTTTCTGTTGATGAAAGAAGTATTCAGCATACGGCTGAAACGTTCCACGTCCGCAATCTGTTCAGTTGCATTAGCAGGTTGTTTCACTTCCACGACGGACTTTTTCTGCTCCAGTGACAGCTTCTTTTCCATCACCATTCTGATCTGCGCGCTATCGTCGATATTAATGCCGCATTCGACATTCTGGTCTTCAATCAGATCAAATACGAATTCTTTGATGTTATTGATCTGCTTCCGTAAACGCCTGTGACGGGCGATTTCTTTTTCAGAAATGATACGACTCAGCTTTTCTGCCATCTTATCGTTCGCGTCATATACCGTTTTACCCTGCTGTAGCAGCATCGATTTGATATTGAGCAGGAACTGATCATCCGCCTTGATATTTCTTTCTTCAACGGTATGTACCAGCTGTTCTGTCAGTTCTCTCCACTCCTCCTGCCCTGCACGGGAGATCAGGAAGTCCCAGAAAGCATAGAAGCTCTTACCCTGATTACTGTTACGGAGTGAATCGTATGCTTCAAAAGCGAAGCCGATGATAGCCCCTTTGCTTTGTTCAGCTTTGGTATGTTGTTCTACGATGGTACGGTGAATCGCTTTGAAGTTATCCTCCACTTCACGGAAGTCGCTGATCAGTTCATAACACAGTCGCGTGAATAGTTCCAGGCGTTCTTCTACCTGGGCATTGTTGTACCTGTCAGGTACAATACCCAGTTCCAGTGCTTTGATCTCTTTATCGAGTTCTGATCGCTTGTTCTTTAGTATTTCCAGTTTCTTAGCCCTGTCATCTTCTGTATTCTCCACAATGTCCCGCAGGGAATTAAAAAGCAGCTTAAAGCGGCTTTCTGTTCCTACGTGCTGACGCAGCTGCAGGGTCTGCATCCACTGGAACACTTTTTCTGTGTATGCACTGAGCTGGTACTGGGTATTTCCTTCGGCATCCGGCAGGTCTTGCAGGAGCCTTTTCTGGACCCAGTTCAGGATATATTTTCTGGCGCGGGTTTCTTCATCCTCTCCAAAGTTGATCTTAGCTTCTTCCAGGTCTTCGGTACCATCATCCTGCTGGCCGAGGGTTTCGGCAAGCAGGCGGGTGAGTTGGCCTTCTGATATAGAAAACCGGTTCTCCTCCTTAAAAACACCATATAGGAAGGGTAAAATCCATTGCGTATTGCGCAAGCGAAGCATTTGAATGGCTGGCGAGGTGGATATTAACCAATATAGATCGTCTTTATTCATATTAAATCCCCAAAGGGCTGTAATTTGGAGAAAAAAAATGGATTTGTGAACGGTTGTGGATAATGGGAAAGTCGTATTTTGACCTATATCCTGACTATGAAAGTATTATTAATCACGTGTTTATTGTTACTGGGGACGCAAAAAGCCGCATTTTGTCAGTCTAAATGTGCGGTTGTATATGACCAATTTGACATTATGCCAGTCCTCCCTGACCTTCAAAACGCAATGTACAAACACGCAAGCACTCAAATTACCCCCATTATCGGAATGATGGCCGGAAAGGATCCGGAATGCATGTTATCCAGTTTACATGCTAAACTGCTGGTCAACACGCAGGGAAAGGTGATAGACGTCTATTTCCGGACGTACATGCCGTTTGTTTTGCAGGAACGTCTTTGTGAAGAGTTCCTAAAAATGGAAGGATTTCAGCCAGCTGTATACAACGGGCAGACGGTATGCGCTATGTTTCCGTATGTAATCAGGTGTATGAGCTGGCAGGAGTAAGGGACGAGAACAATTCCCCTATTGCATTGTTTTTACAATCAGGCAGCTATATACCATTCACGTCAACATATACTTAAACCTACACTACATGAAAGTATTCAAGAGGATCCTCCTGCTAATTGTCGCCGTTATTGCCATTTTACTGCTGATTGCCGTCTTCACAAAGAAAAACTATGGGATTGAGCGGGAAATCGTAATCAACCAGCCCAAACAGGTGGTTTTCGACTACATCAAGCTGCTGAAAAACCAGAATGACTACAGTAAATGGGCCATGATGGACCCGGGTATGAAAAAGACCTATAACGGCACTGATGGCACGGTAGGCTTCATTTCAGCCTGGGAAAGCGATAAAAAAGAGGTGGGTAAAGGAGAACAGGAGATCAAAAAGATCACTGAAGGAGAACGCCTTGATTTTGAACTGCGCTTCTATAAACCCTTCGAATCTACCGAACAGGCGTATATGACAACAGAAGCGGTATCCCCTTCCCAGACAAAGGTGAAATGGGGCTTCAATGGCCATATGGGTTATCCTTCCAACCTGATGCTACTGTTCATGGATTTCGAAAAAATGATCGGGGACGACCTGCAGACCGGACTAACAAGACTGAAGGGCGTACTGGAAAAATAATAAAGCCGGATATGGCAATAAGGTGCTGGTGACGGAAAGTTGCCAGCACCTTATTTTTTAAAGCAGTCCCTGCCGAATGCACTGAGCTGATTTTATGTAAATATGAATATTATCAATATTTTTACTCCCTCATGCCCTCCTGGGCTAATTTTTTAATAGCAGTTTTCTATGTCAAGCCAAGCAGCAGCGCAACCGCTGGTATCAATAGTGGTGGCTACCTATAATGGAGCAAAGTATATTGAGTCACAGATGGATTCGCTGATTGCGCAGACGTATCCCAATACCGAGATCATTGTTGTAGATGACCGCAGCACCGACAATACCTTAGCAATACTCGAAAGATATGCCCGGCAATACCCTCACGTACATGTATATGAAAATGAGGTCAACCTGGGATATATCAAGAATTTCGAAAAAGGTGTTACCCTGTCTAAAGGAAGCTATATTTCCTTTTCCGACCAGGACGATGTGTGGGTACCGGAAAAGACGGCTGAACTGATGGCGGCAATAGGCGATTACCCGATGATCACTTCTGACTCTGAAATCGTGAATGACCAGCTGGAAAAACGCTGGAATCACTCTGATCTTAAAGAGATACAGGACTTCAACAATCCCCTGGTTTTTGCTACTGACAACTGCGTAGCCGGCCATGCGCTGATCATGAAAAAAGAGATCGCAGATGCTGCTATCCCATTCCCGGATATGCCGCATGATCTCTGGCTGGGATTCTTTACCACCCTGCATGGTACAATTAAATACCTCGATAGGCCCTTTGTAAAGTGGAGACAACACGGCAACAATGTGACCAGCAAACATACCGGGACTAAAAAGAGAATAGACGCTACCAAATTCCGCCTGATGACGTTCCGTGATTGCTGTCCGCCGGCATTTGCGAAAGAAAAGAAGGTCTTTGCTGAACTGCTTGAAACTTACGAAAGTTACTCACTCATACACAACTTCAATCGCATGCGCCTGTATTTCGGCAATAAGAAATACCTGCTGGCGATGAAAAAAAGGAATCCGTTCCGGAAGTTCCTGTACTGTATTAAGATGTTCTTCCAGATGCGGGAACATCCATAATCGCCGACATACATCCTTCAATAAAATCGTGAAAATCATTACTCGGCAACACCCATGCTGCTGACAAGGCTTATAAACAAAGGCGATATAGCAGGACATTGCTATATCGCCTTTTTAGTAGCCTCGACAGGAATCGAACCTGTATCTGGAGCTTCGGAAACTCTTATACTATCCATTGTACTACGAGGCCAAAGCCATCCTGTTCACCAGGAAAGGAAGGCAAAACTAAGGTATTTAAAGATCAATTACAAAAGCGGTTTACGCTTATTTTCGATCACATATTGAGATTCGTCTTGAAGATTTTTACAGCAATCGCCAGAAGGATTACGCCAAAGAATTTACGTACCACCATCAATCCTGCTTTACCCAGCATACGTTCGATCCAGCTCAGGGAACGAAGCACTACGTAAATGATCACCAGGTTGAGCAAAATACCCGCGAGGATATTTGTTTCTTCATAGTTGGCTTTCAATGACATAATGGTTGTCAGTGTACCCGAACCCGCAATCAGGGGGAATGCGATCGGGATTAGACTACCCGTTTTCGTATCCTTTTCACTTTTGAAGAATTCAACACCCAGGATCATTTCTAATCCGATTACAAAGATCACAATCGAGCCTGCGACCGCAAAGGAGTGCACATCAACGCTCAACAAATTAAGAAAAGGTTCTCCTACCAGCAGGAAAAGCACCATCAGGAAACCGGATGCGATAGTCGCCTTTCCGGAATCAATATGGCCAAGCTTCTCTTTCAGTGAAATCAGCACCGGGATAGAACCAACAATATCAATTACCGCAAAGAGCGTGAACGTAATAGCCAGAATCTGGTCAAAACTGAACATAGGAGTAACGTATTTTAAACAAAAATAACGGTTTAATTGGTTATTACATATGGAAATATACTGCTATACCTGGAATTAGTAAGGGTATTAAAAAAGGCGCCCCGCCAATGGAGGGACGCCTTTTTTGTGATTCGGTCAGATGATCAACCTGGCATACGGGACAGGTACTTATCCATTTCTTTAATCTGACTAACTATTTGACCAGTAGTAGCTTTCTGTGCTTTTGCCCTGCGGAGGTAATCTTTCGCAGTTTTGAAGTCACGACGGCTCATACAGATAGATGCGAGTGTCAGCAATGCAGCAGCGGTGTTTTCCTTATCAGGCAGTCCCATACGTACTGCTTTTTTCAGGTTCTGGTCTGCTTCTTTCAGGTCATTCTTCTGATAAGCGATGGTACCCAGCTGGAAGTACTGCATACCTTCATATTCCTTCATCGGACTGCCGGACGCGATACTCTGACGGATGGTAGCTTCCGCTTTGTCCAGGTCCTTATTGTACATCGCCATGTTACTCTGCATAAAGTAGTATACGGAGCGGATAGGTTTATACAGCAGCTTAGGAAAAGCGATCTTATTCATCATTCCCATCGCCTTATCAAGATCTCCGGCTTCAACAGCCTCCTGCACCAGCCTCATTGGTCCGAACATAAAGTGCGTAACAATGCATATTACGGCTATCAGCAAAGGAATAGTAGCTTCCCACCATCCTATCGTAATACCCAGCGCAACACCACCCACCAGGAAAAGGATCCCTAATGGCAGACGATATAGAATAAATAAATTAAATGCTTTCATTTGCGAATCTTGTTTTTAAAATCAGGTACTCCCCTTACAAAGTTGCACGTTTTACCGCTTATTACATTATAAGAGGCGCAAAGATAAATAAAAAAAGATGTGCCGATATTAAGAGATTCTTTTAACTTTGAATCATCAGATGATATGATGACTTAAGTTATGACAATGATCAGAAAAAACAGTCTGGCCGACGAAGTAGCCCAGCGCTTACAGGAACAGATCTCACTTGGCACTTATAAACCTGGCGAAAAATTGCCCACTGAACCTGCACTGATGCAGACCTTTGGTGTAGGTCGTTCCTCCATCCGGGAAGCGGTACGCATCCTGTCCAACAGCGGTGTTCTCCGCGTACAGCAGGGACTGGGCACCTTTGTGGAAGCCAGCACTGGTATCGAAGAACCACTGCCCCAGCGTTTAAAAAGAGCTACTGCCGACGACCTCGACGAAGTACGTCTGCTCCTGGAAATGAAAATTGCCCAGAAAGCAGCACTGAACAGAACAGCTGAAGACCTGGAAAAAATGGAATCCTGGTTACGTCAACGGAAAGAAGCAGCCGCTATCGATGATACAGCGGCCTCCATAGAGGCGGATATCAATTTCCATATTTCCATTGCGGAAGCCTCTAATAACAGCATTCTGACTGATCTGTATAAAACAGTCGCACATCACCTGAAAAATCACTTTCTCGCACAATTCAAAAATGCGGAGACCTTCAGAGAAACCCAGCAGCTGCATAAAAATCTGCTGAACAGCATCAGTGTTCAAGACCCGCAAAAGGCATGGCACTGGGCACAACGCATTGCACAACATAACAACGAAGAGCCAACAAAGTAAACAGTCACCATGGAAAAGACTTTACAGGAAACAGCCAAAGCACAGGCACAGCAGGCAGCCAGCAATACCGTATTTTCTATACTGCTGGCACTGAGTTTTTCTCACATGATCAATGACACGATACAGTCGCTGATCCCTGCAATCTACCCTATTGTAAAAGACTCATTAAAACTCACTTTCAGTCAGATCGGGCTGATCACACTGACCTATCAGCTGACGGCATCATTGCTGCAACCACTGGTGGGTCTTTACACGGATAAGCGCCCTCAACCCTATTCCCTGGCAATCGGAATGGGCTTCACCCTGCTCGGGCTTATCAGTCTGTCGCAGGCGCACCATTTCTACCTTGTACTGATATCTGTGGCACTTGTAGGTGTAGGCTCTTCAATCTTTCACCCGGAGGCATCCAGACTTGCCTATATGGCTTCAGGTGGTAAACATGGTATGGCACAGTCGCTCTTCCAGCTGGGCGGTAATGCAGGTAGTTCCCTGGGCCCTCTACTGGCAGCGATGATCATTGTACCAAAAGGCCAGGGCAGCATCAGCTGGTTTGCACTGGCGGCTTTACTGGCAATTGTAGTCATGCTGAATATTGCCTCCTGGTACAGGAATAACACACATCGCATTCGCAGTAAATCAAAAGGTGTCGACGATGTACAACATGTACAGTTGTCAAAAGGGAAAGTGACATTTGCCTTGAGCATATTGCTGGTCCTGATCTTTTCCAAGTACTTCTACATGGCCAGCATGACCAGTTATTACACCTTTTATCTCATTGATAAGTTCCATATCTCTGTACAGAGTGCACAGGTCTACCTTTTCATCTTCCTGTTTGCGATTGCTGCAGGCACCTTTATCGGCGGCCCTGTAGGCGACCGTATCGGGAGAAAATATGTAATCTGGATTTCTATTCTTGGCGTAGCGCCTTTCTCATTGTTATTGCCACATGCCAATCTGCTCTGGACATCTGTGCTCAGTGTTTTCATTGGTGTGATATTGTCTTCCGCATTTTCTGCGATACTCGTATATGCGCAGGAACTGGTGCCAGGTAAAGTAGGCATGATCGCCGGACTATTCTTCGGACTGGCATTCGGCATGGGAGGGATCGGATCTGCCTTACTGGGTAAACTGGCCGACAGCACCAGTATCGCTTATGTATTCGACGTATGTGCCTATCTGCCGCTGATAGGATTGCTCACAGGTTTCCTCCCCAACGTAGATCGTTCAGGTAAAACAAAATAAAAAAAACCAGCTCACCGGTCCCTTGTGGTAAAAGGAATTTTATCACCAGAGACTGGTGAGTGCATTATAAGATAAAACGCTCTGGGTTTCATCAATTAAATAACCATTAAGACACAATCTTTATATAATAGCGTAATAATGTTCAAGCAATAAGTTTAAGTGTGATTCGTGGAATAACGGGATATATTCTTGTATCGCGTAACGTAAGTCTGTCCTTCAGGTCTTGTTTCAAAATTAGCAGTTGGTGCTGAAATAACATTGCAGTTACAGGCTGGGCAGTGAATTTTAACACGCCCTTTCCATCTCCCTCAAGTATTCTCCCCCGACCGTACTATTCAATAAAAAACATTATATTTATTCAAGCCTTTCTAAAAATCTCAAATACATATGGAAACAACGACGCAACGTGATGAACGACTCTGGAAGATTGCTAAATCAAGAGCAGCTTTCAGAAACTCCCTGCTCATTTATCTGATTATGAATGCCTTTTTCTGGGTGCTCTGGTTTGTTACACAAGGACCAGGACACCACGGCACACCATGGCCTGTATGGCCGGCACTGGGCTGGGGACTTGGACTGGCATTCCAGTATTTTAATGCATGGCATCGCGACCCGTTTGGTGATGCTGTGAAAGAATATGAAAAACTGCAGGAAGAAAAGCAGCGCAGAGGCGTATAAAATTCCACTACTTTTAACAGGCGTAACGCATACCACCAAAGCTATCTATGATCAAGCAGCAGCAGCCACGAAGATTATTTGATGTAATCGAACACCAGCTAAAGAATTTCCCAAAAACAGACATGCTGGTAGGAAAAGAAAACAATGTCTGGAGAAAATACAGCACACAGGAAGTAGCCGATCTATCATTGCGTTTCAGCGCCGGGCTGCTACAACTGGGAATAGGTAAAGGGGATGCAACTCCTGAAGGTTGTGATAAAATTGCGATCATCTCTCCTAATCGTCCGGAATGGGTGATCACCGACCTTGCCTGTCAGCAGGCAGGCGCCATTCTCGCGCCCCTCTATCCAACATTAAGTGAACACGAAATGGAGTTTATCCTGAACGACTCAGGGGCTTCCATCCTGTTCATCAGTGGAGAAGATATGCTTGAAAAGATCAAACCTATCCGGCATAAACTAACGCAGCTTAAAGAAATCTATTCATTCAATAAAATAGCAGGCGCCCGTCACTGGCTGGAGATTCCTGAGATGGCCACACAAGCTGATATGGATCGCATACCGGCTATCCGAGAATCAACAAAACCAGATCAGCTGGCCACTATCATCTATACATCCGGTACCACCGGTACGCCTAAAGGTGTAATGCTGACGCATGATAATATCATGAGTAACGTTACCGCCTGTATCCCTTATCTTCCGGTTAGTCTGGAAGCAAGGGCATTAAGCTTTCTACCGCTCAATCACGTATTTGAACGCATGGTTACTTATGTATACCTGACTGCAGGTGTGCCTATTTACTATGCGGAAAGCATGGATACCATCGCCGACAACCTGCGTGAGGTCAAGCCAAGCATCTTTACGACCGTTCCCCGTTTGCTGGAAAAGGTCTATGAAAAGATCATGGCAAAAGGACTTGAGCTGAAAGGAGTCAAACGTGCACTCTTCTTCTGGTCCGTTGAACTGGGCAAAAAATACGAGATAAATAAATCATTGGGCTGGTGGTATAATTTCCAGCTGTCTATTGCCAATAAACTTGTATTCAAAAAATGGCGGGAAGCACTGGGAGGTAATATCGACGCGATTGTAGTAGGATCTGCTCCCTGTCAGGTGCGCTTGTTAAAGATCTTCACCGCTGCACATATTCCTATCCTGGAAGGATACGGACTGACCGAAACTTCACCGGTGATAAGCGTAAACCGCGTTGATGAAAAAGACCGCATGTTCGGGACTGTTGGTCCGCTGATCAGTAATGTGGAAGTAAGACTCGCAGAAGACGGAGAAATCTGTTGTAAAGGACCGAACATCACGCCAGGTTATTACAAACGCCCTGATCTCACCAAAGAATCCATCATTGATGGCTGGTTCCATACCGGCGATATAGGTGTACTTGTGAACAATAAGTTCCTTAAGATCACCGATCGTAAAAAAGAACTCTTCAAAACTTCCGGGGGTAAATTCGTTGCGCCACAGCCAATCGAAAACAAGTTCAAGGAATCTCCTTTTATTGAACAGATCATGGTTGTAGGTGAAAACCGCAAATTTACCGGTGCACTCGTTGTACCTTCTTTCCCTAACCTGGAAAGCTGGGCAGCTAAAAAGGGCATCCGCACCGGCAGTCACGAAGAACTGTTACAAAACACTGATATCCAGCAACTTTACAAGCAGGTGGTGGAGAAATACAACCAGTATTTCAGCCACATCGAACAGATCAAGAAGTTCGAATTACTGCCACAGGAATGGACAATCGCCAACGGAGAACTCTCTCCTACCCTGAAAGTGAAACGAAAAGTGATTGCCCAACGATATGAACAACAAATTGAAAAAATTTATAATTAAGTGGTAGTGGCGTGCAATTTTTAGGCGGTTTGCTTGAAATATATAAAAAACGTTTACTTTTGCACTCCACTTTAGGGTTTTGCCCCTATGGCCCGGTAGTTCAATGGATAGAATAGAAGTTTCCTAAACTTTAGATACAAGTTCGATTCTTGTCCGGGCTACAAAGAAAAAAGCAATGCTGTTGTCAGCATTGCTTTTTTTCTTTTGGACTTCCTACCCATATCATTTGAACGCCACAACAATCTCCGCCATTCCGCTTCGTGCTTTCTTTGTATCACAATTCAAAACGAAAGCAAATCATGAAAACAATATTCATTACAGGGACCTCCAGCGGTCTGGGAAAAGCAGCAGTACAGCTGTTTCATCATCATGGATGGAATGTAATTGCCACTATGCGTAACGCCGGAAAAGGTGACGATTTCAGCGAATTAGAAAGAGTGACAGTCCTTCCCCTGGATATCACTGATCCGGAGCAGATCAGATCAACGGTAGCGGCAGCTATTGCCCTTGGCCCGGTTGACGTTGTGCTGAACAATGCAGCTTATGGCGCTATGGGACCATTAGAAGGTTTTGAAGACGAAGACATCAGCAAACAGGTAGATACCAATCTGCTGGGAGCAATCAGAATTACACACGCATTCATTCCTCATTTCAGAGAGCAAAAAAGTGGTATGTTCATCAATATTACCTCTATTGCCGGTCTCGTCACATTCCCTTTTGCCAGTCTGTATCACGCCGTAAAATGGGGTCTGGAGGCATTCAGCGAAGGAATGACCTATGAACTGGCGCCCTGGGGTATCAGTGTTAAAACCGTTGCTCCCGGATTTATCCGCACAGCTTTTGGAGCCAATGCAAAGCAGACAACTGCAGCCCCTTATGAGACAGCGCTTGAGCAGTATATGAAAGTGGTGACAGGTATGATGGACCCCACTAAATCAGGCTCCACCGCAGAAGAAATAGCCGCTGTTGTATACGAAGCGGTAACAGACGGAAAAGACCAGGTACATTACACCGCAGGTGCTGACTCTACCAGCATGTACGAAAGACGCCTGGAAGTAGGCGCCGAAGCTTCCCGCAGGGAAATGTCCACAATATTCTTAGGCTGATAATACCACACCGGTCAGGTCTGAAACGGCCTGACCTTCTTCTTTTAAGTATATTTATAACATGGCCGCTACAACAGATCCAAGCATACCGCAGATTGTCTATGCCTGCGTTTCACATAAAACCGTTGACGCCGAGTTACTGGTCAGGCAACATGTGATCGAATATATCCTGGCCGGCACCTCAATCGCATATTTCGGCAATAAATCGGAGACCTTTCATGCCGGTGATATCCGCTTTGCGGTAAGAAACAGGTTGAGCAAATTTGTAAAGTTGCCACATGAAGGGGAAGAATACCGGTCAATCGCCATTTGTATTGACAAGAACACGCTCATGGAATTATCAGCACCCTATGAACGGAGTATTGCATCCAGTCAGCATTATGACAATGTGCTGCCGCTACGCCCTAACAACTTTTTTAAAAACTATATCGACTCATTACTCCCCTACCTGGAACATAGCAACCAGCTCACCGGAGAACTACTGAAAACAAAAGTAAAAGAAGCCGTACTCATATTCATGAGCGCCAATCCAGAATTGAAACGTATCCTTTTTGACTTCAGCGAACCGGGGAAAATAGATCTGCAGGCGTTTATGGAAGAACACTATCAGTACAGCGGAGACCTGGAACATATGGCATATCTGACAGGTCGTAGCATCTCTACATTTAAGCGTGATTTCGAAAAGATCTTTCACACTACTCCAGGCAAATGGTTAATACAGAAAAAGCTGGAAGCCGCACATGTTTTGCTGAAAGAAAAGAAAATGAAACCTACGGATGTTTACATGGAAGTGGGCTTTAACGACTATTCACATTTCTTTTCAGCCTTTAAAAAACTATTCGGCATGGCGCCGTCGATGGTTATATAAGCACTTAATTAATAATCATTTATATAATATTCAATCATTAATTATTGCATTGTAGACACTTTGTAGATGCCCTTTTTTTTCTTTCCTCCCCTAATTCTGCTTTCTTTACCCCGTTGAAACTATTCCGGCCAAATATCCAACTGTTTGACGATATCAATTAACTCCTTCTCACAAAGCCGGGTGCACACATCCTGATAAAGGAAGTACACCGTATTCATCATTGTACCCCAAACTTATTACCGAAATCCACCACTGTTTATCCCCATTTCAACCCACATGCTGACTAAAAGGCGCATGAACGATCCACACGACAAGCGTCCTTTTAGCCGGCCCGGGATTGACCTTCTGCTATATTGTTTAATACGTGTTTTTGTTTTTCCGGAACACGCGGGTCAGTTTATGCCACCAATGCCAGCGGGGGTTTTTACAAGCATTCACATTGGCGTATGCGCCGGTAACAACGGTTACTGTAGTCCATCCATAATGCGGTACGACCACTTCCGGCAGTGCCATCATAGATGCCTTCAAACTAACCTGTACATTGGAAAACTGGTCCGCGCTAAGCAACACTTCCCGGGCATCATATCCAAGACGGCTGATCTGAAGCGTAATTGAATCCGTAGTAAACAGCGCTGCCGGCAGCGTGAAACTAAACTGGCCCTCTACATCTGTGATACATCCGATACCTGCATGATTTTTTATACGCACAGATACCTGATCCAAAGCATTCCCTCCATCATCCATAATACATCCCTGAATACGTTTGTCCCCTCCCGCCTGTAAAGACGGCGCCATCGTAACAGCAGGTACTTTATAATTCCCATGCAACTGCCCCGGTAATATAGCCGTCAGCATTGTACTTAACAAAATAGCAGGAAAAACTGACCGGGATGGCTCCTGCGGAGCTTGTAATACCCTGTCCAACTGCGTCGCATCAAAACGACCACAGCCATTCCCCTGGTTCCACTTCAGAGAAGCTAATAATTCCGCATCAGTCATTCCCGTAAAGTCAGTCACCTTCCTCTGACAACTCAGACAAAAACGGCCGTCTCCGGCGGGTAACATTTCATGCCAGGGCTGCGTACAGCGATCAGGGATACTGAGTATAACGTCGTCTTTCTGCTTCATGGGTATCAGTTTGACACAGGATGCTCAGATTAAAAAAATTCCATAATCAAGACGGAAAAAATGGTAATTCTTACCTTTGAAACAACGTTAGCCATTTTCAACACGACAATTCCCGTTTATGACATTTCACAAATCCCTGTTTCTTATTGTTTTACTATTATTCTACTCAGCATGTCAGTATGATCCATACGCACATAAGTACACGACGCATAAACCTGACTTCGAAGATCTCATTGGCACTTACAGATTCAGCGAACAAACTGTATCGCAGGATACCGTCAATAAGGCCGGACAGGAGAGTTATATCGAATTAAGAAAAAACGGCACCTATACGATCTGTGATATGCCCGACGTCTTCCCCGAAAAAGTAAACAGTTCCCCAAAACGGATCAGGGGTAATATCTCTGTTAAAGGAAAATGGAATATTGAAAGTGTGGGCAATGTGGATAACGGATCAAATGTGGAGACACATTGGGGTATCGGATTAACAAATTTCAATAAACAATATACCAGTATCGGATTTATGGGTAATAAACCACCCTATGATATTATTATCACATTAGGTGATCCTGATGCAGGTGAAGTGCTCATTTTCACCAGAGAAGAATAAAACCTGACTGACTAACAAGGTATTCCTAATAAGTCTTTCTCTTATATAGTCAGACTATACTTATCTTACCATAGTGCTCCCTTTTCAACGTAGCATTAACGTAAGATAAGTATAGTCTAAGTATAGTCTGGGCTATATCTGAAAGCGGTGACAGCTATAAATTACTATTATTTCATGCAGCAGGGGTTCAGTAGAATTACTGTTTCCATCAGGAATGATAGAGTGCATTTTTAAATCGTTTTGCCAGTAATCCGCTAGCCTTTTCCGGATCGATTTCAGCCACAACAACACCTACTCGGCCATATGCTTCATGTGCGACACAGGAGCCGTCAGGAGCCACTAATGTGGATGCTGCATCCGTATAAGGGGAGGCATAATTGGAACTGGCTGTATAAATTGTATTTTCCATTGCCCGAAGCATTACAGCCTTTTCGTAATAAGGATTTTCCTTCGCTCCCCATTCTTTCAATTCCGGCCCGGCTGTTTCACTGCCACCAAAATGAGGCATGAATACAATCTTTGCATCCTGCTGTGCAGCCCATCTGACAGATTCAGGATAACGGAATCCTTCATGACAAATTGTAATACCAAACTTCACACCGTTCACGTCAAAAATACTGCGGGTAGTACCAGCTGTCCAGAGCTCATCTTCCGTAGGATCCAGCTGATTTTTCGTCTGATACCCTAATACCTCTCCTTTTGCAGAAACCACAAAGGCAAGATTGACCAGTTGCTCGTCTATATACCAATCCATCGGTACAATGATCGTAATCGCATGTTCTGCCGCAATGTCGCATACCTTGGCCAAAGCGTGCAATAAAGATTTCCGGGAGCGGTCTTCCGGTGCATATCCCATACCGGGATAACCTGGCAGATATGATTCCGGGAAACAGATAATTGCAGCGCTTGCAGCAGCTGCTTCTTTTACCAGCTTTTCAAGCCAGAACAATCCATCCTGTAAGGACTTCGGGAAAGGAGGTGATGCTAATGCGACTTTCATAAAGATGGTTTATAAGCCGGCAAAATTATAGAATATGGCAATATACTTTGTTGTATATTCATAGATATCCCAAACATATGAAAGTAAGTATCCCTTTGTTATTCATCATACTGTTTGTCACTGGTTGCGCTACCCTGGCAAGTACGGACAGCACAACGCAGCATACGTCATGCTATACTCCGCTTAGTAAAAAAGACATTGCGGAACTCAGAAAGCATTTCCGTATTGATACGCTGATCGTACAGGATACACATGTAGGATATGTTGCGAATGCCCCTATTGATGGAAGACGCTATTGTATGATTCCTGACAATGTTATTCTGGAAAAATGGAATGGTGGTCAAACACAATATTATGCATTAGCCCGGAACGCCACCCTTCTGAGCGATTCCACCATCATCCAATATACCTTGTTATTACCAAGTGATACATTCAGTAATAGTTTTGAAGATGGTATGTGGTTTTATGTGCGTTTTAACAAGAAAAAAATCACTTATGAAGCGAATCAAAAACCTGCTGGCGCCAGTAAAAAACCATCGGTGAACGGCACGGGTATTTATCGCTATGAAGCTGATTCATTGTATAAAGTAAGCGCCCAGCAAAATGATGTAGCATTCCGGAAAGTGGCAAAAGAAGGCTTCTATTATCTGCCACCTCCCGGCAGGCTTTTCAACATCTATCCGATCAGTGAGATCAGGTAATGCATTAGTGATTTATTTGTTGTTAATGGCAGGATTGCCGCTATTATCGGTAGGGATCATTACACCTAATGCCTCCAGAAAGCCCAGCCGATCCGTTAATACAGCGCTACTGATAATCTTTCCGTCTTTCATTTCGTATTTTACGATACCCGGCCCTGTCACATATTTCCCTGTAGCCGGAATGCGTTGATAGGTTCCTTTGTGCGTACCCTGAAATTCCTGGAATACAACCACTTTATTACCTTCGGCCACCATATCTTTAATTACCCATTGCGCGTCCGGAAAGGCCGCTAACAATGGTTGTAATTGCTGTCCGAATGTACCCGGATAGGCATCTGAAACGAACCGAGATACATTGGAGATATCCCTTTTATTAAGGACGGCTTCATACATTTTACTGACTACTGCTTTGTTATTCATGATAAGCTCCGTTTGTTTTAATGTCTGTGCTGCTGATAATAAAGGCATTACTATTACAGCCGACAGGATTACTAAAAATTTCATCGTTTGTTTTCCACAAAACTAGCGACCGTCAGGAGCCTGGAATTGTAAAAAATCATTGATTTATCTCCGGAGCTTATACATTCACAAAGCCATCTGCAACAAAAGGTTGGCTATATCCAGCATTTACCCGCCGAATAGGTACGGGCATTCCCTGCTATCAGCACCCGTTCTCCATTATCGGTACAGAACAACGTACCCAGACGCTTAGACAATTGCAGGGCATTCAGCTCCTTTTTACCCAGTTTTTCACTCCAGTAAGGAATCAGCGAACAATGCGCAGAGCCTGTCACCGGATCTTCCAGTATAGATGCCTGCGGGGTAAAAAAGCGGGATACAAAGTCACAATGCTCACCTGGTGCCGTGACAATAACCCCTCCCGGATCAAGATTAATCTGATCCAGGATCTGCCGGTCTATCTCTATATCCCGGATATCCTGTTCATGTGCATATACCAGTACATAATCTCTCGCTTTTAATACCTCCTGCGGTTGCTTACTCAGCGAACGGCTAATCACATCAGGCAATGTCGCCGCTACCGGTTTCCTGGAAGGAAAATCCAGTACATAACGCGCTCCGCTGAAAGTCACTTTTAAAGGTCCGCTGGCAGAAGTAAACAGTATACTGTCTTTGTTATAATTAAGAAAAGTTTTAATCACATGTGCTGATGCCAGGGTAGCGTGACCACACAGATCCATTTCTATTTCCGGGGTAAACCAGCGTAAGGCAAAACCCTCTTCCTGCGGAATGAAAAATGCGGTCTCAGCCACAGCATTCTCCCGTGCGAGCAGCAACAACTGTTCATCCGGCAGCCATCTTTCCAGGGGAATAACGCAGGCAGGATTACCACCGAAAATATCTGTGGTGAATGCGTCTACCTGGTATAAGTTTAATTCGGTCATGGGAAAGGGTATTAAACGTAGAAAGTCAGCAAATTGCTGACTTTCTGCACTATAACATAAAATATCGTCCGGCTATTCTTCATCATCTTCTTCAAACTCGTCTTCTTCCAGCCACTCAAGATAAGAATAGTACCATTCTTCCAGCTGTTCAAGTAACTCGTCCTTCTTACCTGGATCGTTCTTAAAGAACTCATCCACGTTGTCCAGTTCAGCAACGATATCAATATGACCGTTTTCCTCGTCTTCATCAACACGTTTAGCGAAGAAACGGGGTTGCTCTGTGTGGAAGATATACTCATTGTCAGGATCCGTAACAGGATCATCAGCAATCATAAACTTGGGTAACTTTGCCATATTAATATTGTTTTATTTTAACATTAGAAGTCCTACAGGGACCAGACAAAAGTATCGATTAATCAATTACAGCCAAAACAGTTTTTACCTGCTGTATGCACTGTTACCCTATATTCACGATTATTCTGTTCAATACGCTGATCATCAGATTATACTCCGCTTCGGTGATACCGTTTAACATCCGGCCAGACCGCTCCTGCTGTATGCTTCCTATCTGCTGATACGCTCCCCTTCCTTCCGCAGTGAAGGCGCATTTATCTTCTGCTGAAACCGTGACCCAACCACGATCTAGCATTGACTGTATGATCTCGCCGAATTGTTGTGCATTGACCGTCGACTTTATTTCCTGGAAAAACTCCCAGGTAATAATACTTTCCTGTTCTGCTATCCGCTGCATGATCAACCAGTGATGACGGGAAATGGAAAGATCTGCGAATTCATCGTTTAGAAAAGCAGTAATACGTTTGTCTGCTTCTTTCAGATACCAGCCAATCGGCTTGTTAGCTTCCATAGTATAGTTGTTATAATAGTAAGTAGGACCTGTTATTTAATTCTTCTGATAACTGACAGGCGTTTTACCTGTCCATCTTTTAAAAGCTCTTGTAAATGCGCTCAGTTCATTATATCCCAGCATATAGGAGATCGTTTTAACGGGATAATCACCTTCTTCAAGATAATGTATGGCCAATGATTTTCTGACTTCATCTGCTACATCCTGGTAGCTGATACCTTCTTCTTTCAGTTTACGTTGCAGTGTTCTCGGACTGACATTAAAATTGGCAGCGATCTCACTCAGGGACCGGATGCCAAGATAGGCATTGGTCAGCAGATACTGATGTATCTTTTCTTTAAATGAATCGCCTGCTGTGCTGTTATTCGCTGCAACATTCTGCAGCAACGTACGTTGTATTTCATAATTTGCACTGAGCAGTGGTTCTGTCCAGTAGTGATTGTCAAATACCAATGCATACTCCTCCGCACTCTTTTCTATCTCGCAGCGAAACACACGTGTATACTCGCTTTCCTGCTCTACCCTGTAAGGCAATCGCACCGATACCGGTTTCACTTTACGCAACAACAATCCGTCCAGTTCGTGTACGACAAAGACCATAAACAGTTCGAGTGTCTGTCTGAATACAAACAGGTCCGTACGTTCCGTCAAAGGCAGAAAGCGGATGATAAAATGAGACGGGGTACGGTCAACCGTAACACGCAACAGATCAGTAAGCAGATGTGCCAATGCTGCCGCCTGTTCCACTGCCTGTCCGACAGTTTCGCTGGTCCTGATAATTTCACCTACTATCCCCAGCGCTGATAATTGCAGGGACTCGCCAAAATGTAGTCCGAACAGTATATCATCGGCCAGCGCACTGGCCTCCCGCCAGAGACTATTCAGCTGATGATGACTGACAACATAGTCTTCGGTACGCTGTAATACCGCCATGTCTATACCAGCCAGCCGGCATAACTGCGTAGCGGGTACGTCACGTAAAGCGGCATACGCAATCAGGTTCAGTACAAAACGCCTGCGCATATTCTCCATAGTATGTCGCGAAATGGTAATTGTTTGTCGCATAAAGATAATAAGCGCCCCGCTTATCAGGAATAGTTTTGCAGTAAACAATCAACTAAATAAAAACAAACAACATGGAAAATCAGGCAAAACAGATAGTAACGCAATTCCTGACAGCAGTACAGCAGGGAGACAATCAGACACTGGCAGCTTTACTCGATCCAGCCGTAGAATGGGAACAACCTGGTGAAAACCGCTTTTCCGGCTTTAAAAAGGATATTAATGAGGTATTCCAGATGGTAGGTGGCATGTTTGCCCATACCAATAATACCCTCTCACTGACAAAGATCAAGGATATCGCGGTCAGCGGCAACAGCGTGGCCTGCCTTATCCAATGGACAGCCGAAGGGGCAGCAGGAGACAGACTCGATGTGGATAACATTGACGTTTATACCGTTACAGCGGGCAAGATTGTCAAGGCAAAGATCTATTCCAGTGACCTGGAACAGGAGGACCGTTTCTGGGGGAAATAAATTAACATAATAAAGTAACTCCTTGGCACACTATTCGTTCTATAAGGCAAAAACCAGTCACATGAAACTATATTTTGTAGCTGCCGCCTTACTGACCATGCTAAGTTGTCAACAATCTGCCAGTACAAGTTCCGAAACGGAAGGGAAAGACAGCACTGTTACCGCCCCGGCGATGGTAGCAGCAGGTCCTCAATGCTTTACCCGTATCTCTGGTAAGGATACTTCTTATCTGCAGTTTGAAACAGACAATGAAGTTATCAATGGACATCTGGAGTACCGTCTCTTTGAAAAAGACAAAAACCTGGGTACTATTACCGGTACGATCAATAACAACATCATTGAGGCAGAATATCGCTTTATGAGTGAGGGCCAGACCAGTGTAAGACCTGTCGTGTTCAAACTGGAAAATAACCAGGTATCAGAGGCTATTCCATCCTCTTTTGATAAAGAGGGAGTGCCTGTATTCGAAAAAGACCTGACCAAGCTGAAATATGAGGAAACTCCTTTCGTAAAAGGAGATTGCAAATAATCTGTTTCTTTTGGAAAAACAGCGCCCCACGATTGAATCGCGGGGCGTTCCGTTTTTTGTAATGGTTGGTTCAACAGGGCTTCTGGATAGTTGTAGATGCTATCATCGTATAAAAACGTCGACTACTTTTCCGGGGAGACCATGCGTCTGATTAAGAATATTGCCGTTCTTCCCGGTACTTATATCAAGGGTATAATAACTGCCATCTGTACCCGCAATCAGTTTGTTCACCTCATCCATCACTTTGATCATGGTTACATCTTTACCACCGAAATTCGCATCCAGTTGTTTGATCTCCTGATTCAGCGGATTGTAGCGATAGATTTTATCATGAGAGGTAAAATAAAATACGCCTAAAGCAGAGGATTGCCATTTAGTTTGGTCCGTCATCAGACTATCTCCCTTAAACTTCCTTTTATAGATGGTTTTAAAGCGGGAATTTCCCTCCAGGAAGTTCAGGGCGAACTTCAGTTCATAAGTCTTGCCAACGCTGTCACAAAAGGCGTATACATCATTTTCTGTGATCTTCTCCATGTCAAGCAGGTCCATTTTCAGGTCCTTTGGATTGAACAGGGAATCCTCCTGTGTATAATTGATACCGAAATAGGTCGTACGGTCAAAACGCAGGAAACGTTTTTTCACCTTGTCAAAACCCAGGTAGTACAAGCCCTTGTCATTGCTGGTAAAGACAAGGTCTCCGGACAGGTTGTAATCACCTGCGATCGGATTACTGAAATAGCCATAATAGGTACCGAACGGCGCTGTTTCCACTGTTCCGAAGTACAACTTATCATTCATCACAGCAGTCGTAGTTCCATCCAGCAACTTCTGAAAATATGCAGGATGTATATCTCCCGGTGGATCGTAAAAATTCTCTTTCAGGTATTTCATACGCTTCAGATCATCAGGACTGATCTGCACAGCCGGGTTAGTACCTCCGGCACATACTATCCAATAAGACAGCGTCACATTCAGGTAATACTGGTTGCGCAATGGTACTATCTGCAACGGATTTGTACCCAGGTTTTCTCCATTGATCGCCGGATACAGATCAGGTTTTACCGAACCGTCTGGCTTAACAAAAGAAAGCTTCGCTTGTCCGCCTTCATCGGAGAGTACCAATGTACCTGAAGTAAACTCTGTTTTACCATTGATGACGAATTCGTAGAAATACTTCATCCCGGTCGTATTGTCTTTCACAGTGAATATACAGCTGTATCTGTTAGAGCCAAGACCGTACAGGATTCTCAATGCAGGACCATCATAATCATCTGATCGGGCTTCAGATGGGATCTGTATCATCCAGTGGCAGGTCATGTCCGTTCTGCCGCCCGGGAGTACAATCTTCGGTTCGATGATCAGACTATCTCCTGTTAAAACAGTATATGCTGTATCCAGATTAGAGATAACCGGCTCATCGACTTTTACATAATCATAGTTCCCTTTATCCTTGAAGCAGGATGCCAGGAAGGGAAGCAAAGCAGCAATAAGTATATAAAAAAGTGATTTCTTCATTGTTGTAAGTTTTGCCTAGATACGTTTACCATTTTCATCCCTGAAATAATATCTGCCATCATCCGGGTTCAGTTCCAGCTTGTACTTATTATCAGGATTTCTGCTACTGTAGAAATAGTAGAAACCATCTGCTTCTTTCGTAATAACATAACCCTCTGTGGCAAACTGTTCTACCCATTTAAAAGGATCCAACAGGAAGGTCTTGAAGCGTCTTGTGTGATACAGGGCTTTAGGGATCGTGTTGAAATCCTGCAGGTTCGTACCTAACTCGGTTGCACCTGACACCCTGATAAATAGCTCATGTTTCACACGGGAGTAGTCACCCAGTTCACCCGCCCAGGTATTCCACCAGTTTGGCTTCTCCAGTCTGTTGGAAAACTTCACAATACCTTTATTCTGTAGTTTGAACGTAACACCAAAGTCTTTGGATGCTTTCAGCGTAAGACCAATGGTCAGCGTCCTGGACTTCAGCACTGTATCTTTATTATAAAGGATCAGGGGGACCAGACATAAGCCTGAATCAGCCGGCATGATGTATTCTTTCTCCAATGCCTTGAAATCCAGTCCTGATTTTGCAGTTGTGCTACTATCTACTGTTTCCAGTATAAACGTGCGTTCATGGGCCACGCGAAAACCTGAAATCCTTACCGGCACATATACGGTGTCTTCTCCTTTATCAGGAAAATAAGCGAATGAGTACAACAGGCTGTCTGTTTTGTCACTCGGATCATTAGGCGTGAAATCAAAATAAACGTTCTCTGTTGTGTCAAACAAAGGAGTTTCGTCTTTCTTGCAGGCAACGAAGACCATACAGCAAAGCACTCCGAATAAATAACTCTTTTTCATCTGGCTGTAGGTTTTTTATCGGTTACCGAATTGGATTTCATCATCAGGTAAAGGGAATACGAACATTTTATTCGTAGCCGGGTATTGGATACCTGCCAGTCCTGTTACTGCTCTGTTCAGACGTTTGTACATGTAAAAGATCTGCCCTTCTCCATAAAACTCCTTGCGGCTTTCCTTTACCAGTTCTGTCATGAACACATCTTTTGAACGCTCTTCCGTAATACGGGTACCGATACCTCTGTGAAGTCTTACTTCATTAAAGTAATCCCATGCCTTTGCAGGATCAGTATCAAACGTACACTCCGCTGCGATATAATACATTTCACTCAGGCGGAGCGCAGGCGCCATCTGGTAGTGGATGTTTGCATCTCCGTCACGGTAATATTTTTCAAGTTGTAAACGGGTACCCAGACCTCCACTCTGTTCGCTGAACCATTGTTTGTAACGGAAGTCATCGCCACCAACACCACCTGTTTCATACATATTCTGACCTTCCGCACTTGTAATAAACAGCGCACTTTCCCCATTTCTGAAACGGCTATTCAATGCGCCGGACATATTAGGCACATACCATCCAAAGAGTAATTCCCTGTATAGGATACGATCTTTCTTTTCATCATTCGGATTCAGGAAATCATTCTGGCGTGTCCAGGGGAACTTATTAGAATTGATGACTTCCAGGGCACTGGCCAGCGCATTCGCCTTATCGCCTTTGTAGAGATAGATTCTCGCCAGTTCACCACAAACAGCATAATAGTTCAGGCGATGACGACGATTCTGAAGGAACAAAGCGCCTGATTCCTCTGTGCTGGAATCCTTCGCAGGATAACCTACTTTATAACCGGCATTCAGGATCGGATCAGATACTTTCAACAGTGCTTTCGCTTCTGTCAGGTCCAGGATAGCGGAGTCCAGTACCTGCCGTACACTGGACATCGGTGTGATCTTTTTGGAGAAGTCCATTACATAGGGGATAGCCAATGCATTCGGATCGCTTACATAAGAAGGACCGAACATACGCAACAGATCAAAATGCAGGTATGCTCTCAGCGCAAGCGCTTCGCCTTTAATCAATGAATACTCCTGACCGGCAAATAACTTCTCCTGTCCTTTTATATGATGCAGGATCAGGTTACTGTTTGCTATTGCAGCATACAGCGCTTTCCAGGCATCATCCCTTCTTCTCATGAAGTTTTCTTCTTCATAGTTATAGATGGAAGTCTGTTTGTATGCCTGCGGATCCTGACTGGTAATAACATAGTTCTGTGCCAGTACATCCAGGAAACCACAGGTGATCTCCTTACCATAACTATCTTCCTGTGTACAACGACTGTACACACCATTCAGCGCTTCTTCAAAACCAGATTGTGTACTGAATAAAGCACCCTGCGACACCTCTGATTTCGGCGTTACATCCAACCATTTACTGCAGGACATCAAACCGGTCGCCATCACTATTATAAGTGTATAATATTTCTTCATCTTGCTGCTTTTTAGAACTGAGTAGATAATGAGAAGGTGAATGTTCTCGCAAAAGGATAATCGATACCTCTTTCTGCATCTATAGTGGATGTTCTCCACACATCATTCAAATTCAGTGAACACCGCAGGTTATTCATCCTGTAGCGCTTGGCCACCGACATCGGAACATTGTATCCCAGATAAACAGACTTTAATTCCACTACGTTATCGCGTTGTACAAAACGGGAAGAAGTACGGGTAGAACCCTGGTCTGCAATATCTTTAAACAGTGCATGATCTCCTGGTTGTTTCCACCTGGATTGCAGCACCCGACTATCCACATTGTATCGTGGATCTGCATTTTCTACACGGTCCACCAGTGTCTGATTATACAGATCGCCACCGCCTTTTGTATAGAATCTTACTTCAGCGACCCAGTTACCATAATACAGACTGCCTCCGAATGTACCTTCCAGTTTGGTGGTCATATCGCCGACAGGCACCATGTCTTTCACACTGTAGGTATGTGTATAGGTTCCATCTTTCTTCACAAATATCTCTTTACCATTTTCCGGATCTATCCCCATTGATCTTACGGCATAGATCGTATTAAGGGACTGTCCTTCCTGGAAACGCAGTAGCGGAACAGAATTCAGATTAGGATCACTCTCCTGTTTATCATCCACTTTATCATTGTAGCTCTTCAGCGCATTGGAGATCTTGGTGATCTTGTTTTTGTTTGTCACAAGGTTGGCAAACAGGTTGAAAGACCAGTTCTTACCTCTCAGCACGTTACTGCGGACGTTTATCTCAAAACCACGATTCACCATTTCCCCCAGGTTGGCTTTATAGTCCGTAAAACCTGTTGATGGTGGTACGATAATATCTGCAAGCAGGTCTTTGGTGAGTTTATAGTAATAACGCGGCGCAATATAGAAACGACCATTGAAAAGGTCCAGTTCCATACCGGCATCATAGTTTTTGGTACGCTGCCATCTCAGAGAAGAGTTACCATACGTTCTGAAAATCGCGCCTACCCCTGTGGAATACCAGTCGTTGCTGTAATACTGGTAAGTGGTATTAGATAAATAAGACGGGAAGGATACATCACCCGTCAGACCTGTTGTAGCCCTCAGCGTCAATTGTGAAATAACCTTACGTGGAATGAATTTTTCGTTGTGTACATTCCATCCCAGACCATAGGACCAGAAGGTAGCCATACGGGAATCAGTACCAAATTTGGAGGATCCGTCCAGACGTACGGTACCGTCCATCAGGAACTTATTTTTATAGGAATAGTTTACATAGAGAAAAGATCCGATCAGACGGTCCTGTGTGTACTCACCACTTGGAGAGCCATCTTTTTCATAAGTACGGGCAAACTCAATCTGTGAGAATCTGTCATTAGAGAAACCCTGTGCAGCAAAAGCCTTGCTGTCATTACTTCTGTCCTGAATATTCGTACCCAGTGATACGTTCAGGAAGTTAGACCTGATCTGTTTTGCATAACTCAGTGTCAGACTACCATCTGCCTGCCAGAAATCTTCATCAGCAAACGTGTATTTACCACGGTCTTTCAGATCATTACCACTTACGTTATAATATTCATTACTGAATGGTGAGGTAAATTTATCTGCAGTAGATCTCCTCTTTGTCAGGGATATCTGGCCTCTTAATCTTAATGCAGGATTAATGGTCCATTCCCCTGAAAATGCATCCATGAATTCTACGTATTGATTCTTCTCCAGACTACCCGTAGTCGCTTCATACATCGGATTCAGCACTGGATCTGTAACAGCACCACCATTAGCGCCACCGCGATAACTCCATTTGTCTACTTCACGTAACAGTCTGCCTGTTGAATCTGTTTTTGGATAGTAAGGATTCATTCTTACGTAGTTGGAAAACTCTCTGTAAGGAGATTCTCTTCCATCTACCTGTGTGATAGACATCTGATTTCTGAACTGTATCTTGTTCTGCACGTTGTAAGACAGGGATGCTGCAAGACCATAACGTTTTCTGTAAGAGCCTTTCATTACACCGTTATTGGATTGGTAACGCATATCCAATCCATATTTCACAACAGGTGTACCACCTTCAAGATATAAGGAATGTTTGTGTCCGAGATCTACCTGTAATGGCTGAGACAACCAATAAGTATTTACGCCGGCGAGTACGTTTTTCTTTTTCTGATAATATTCCTTCTCCAGATCGATCGGCGCATCTACGTTATTTGATTCATACAGTTTTGCCAGTCGTTCATACTCCAGTTTCTCTCCTGCATTCAGTACATGGTAATCAGAAAGATCAGGTGCATTCAACGTCATCTCATAACCATAGTTGACAGCCAGCTTCCCTTCTTTTGGCGCCTTTGTGCGAATGACTACTACACCGTTTGCCGCTCTTGAACCATAGATCGCTGTTGCTGCTGCATCTTTCAGCAGGGTCATAGATGCGATCCTGTTCGGATCCAGGTCAAACACAGTCTGTACATTCACCTCATAACCATCGAGAATAAAAGTAGGCTGATTGGTAACACCGGTCAGCATACTGTTTCTCGTCAGTTTGGATACGTCTGCACTTGGCAATGCGGTCGTACCCCTAACATTGATATTAGGAATTCTGTTGGGGTTAGAGCCCAGCAGATTGTTTTCAACCAGTTTAAATGAAGGGTCATATGCCTGCAAGCTGCTCAGTACGTTCTGCGGATTTACTTTTTTGATATCATCAGAAGTAAGGACCGTTGCGATACCGGTAAAACTCTCTTTCTTGATCTCATAGTACCCGGTTACAACCACATCTTTTACGGCCTGTACATCTGTCTTTAAACGTACATCCAGTTTATGTTGTCCTTTAAGCACAATTTCCTGTGCTTTGAAACCAATGAAGCTGAATACGATGTGCGCATTTTCGGGCACATTCTTCAGTTCATATTTACCGTCATTAGAAGTATGCACACCGTTTGAAGTACCTTTCACAACAACAGTTACGCCCGGTAAAGGAACGCCTGTATCATCCGTTACGAGACCGGATATATTGATAGCGGCTGGTTTTTCCTGTTCCGGCGTTGCTTTTTTTTCAACAGGCGCTGCGGGCTTGGGTGCAGGTGCTGCACCTTCCTGTTTGTAGACGATAAACATGTTAGCGCCAGATTCCTCTGCTTCCAGTCCGAGTGGTTTCAGGAATTGATTGAGGTACTGAATGAATTTCACAGATGCACCCTTGACTGCAGGCGGCTCTGTCTGGATACTGCCAATCGACTGACCTACATAGTTAATACGTACCTTATACTTTGTTTCCAATGAGACAAGGATATCTTTTAAGGTCTGTCTTCCCTTGGACTGATTCAATCCCGTTGCAGCATACAACTCCTGCTGCGGGTGGTAGTGTACTTTATCTGAAGCAGCATACCCCATGGCTGGCAACAGTAATAACAGGGCAATACGATCCCCTATACACCTAAAGTAATTTCCAGGCATAAGCAATAGATTAAGGTTGGTAGGTTGAATTTTTATCGACTAAACTTCACTAGGTTGTTTTTCTCCTGATGCTGTAGTTTTTATTGTCCTTCTTTTCGATAACCACATGTAAGGACCGTGACAGTGTTCTGAAAAATATTTCTACATCTGACATTGGTATGCTACCTGTAAATAACTCCTTCTGTAGTTCCTGCTCTTCTATCTTAATGTTAATCCCTAAGTTCTCGTTTAATACTTCGGCTACTTCCGCAATGGTTGCTTCATTGAAGACAAACATATTGTCGAGCCATGCATTATAATCTGCCGGATTCACCTTCCGGCGTGACAACTGATTAGTTTTGGTTGAAAAAGTCACCATTTCACCAGGCTTCATGCTCAGGTCTTCCTGTCCTTCGCCGTTCAGCTTCAGTTTTACGGCGCCGCTATTGAGTACCACACGTGTCATAATACGCCTGGTACTGATATTAAATGCTGTTCCTATAACCTGTACATCCACATCCGAAGTATGTACGGCAAACGGAGCATTGTTGTTTTCGTGGAGAACGGTGAAAAAACCCTCTCCATCTATCCATACTTCACGTTTACCATCACTGCCCATACTGAATCTGAGCTTTGAATTTGCATTCAGTGTTACAACAGAGCTATCTGGTAATGTGATCTTTTTTGTTTCACCGTAGGGTGTGATGTAGCCGACCAGCAACGGTTCTTTCTTATGCATGAAATACCAGGAAGCTGCAGCCACCGCCAATACACCGGCAAATGCCGCGGCATATCGCCAGGCGACGAAAATCCGCCTTTTCTCAGGTAGCTGACGGATGGAATAAGCAACACGGCTCCAGACTTCCGCCTGGTCTTCCGCTGTAGGTAGATGCTCTTCCGGCCCGATCATCAGCAATACATCCCTTGCCTGCTCTACGGTAACACGATGATCCGGATTGTCACGCAGCCAGATTTCCCAGAAGGCATTTGTTTCCTGGTCAGGATCTGTGACCCATTTCCGAAACATTCCGTCATGTAGAAACTCCCTTACTGTGTAATCTTTATAATCCATAATCAGCGTTATTCCTGATAGGCTTTAAATACATAAAGCAGCGAAATCAAAAAATCTTAGCGTCTTTTTCGACTTTTTTTTAAAAAAACTATAATTTCTTTAGAAACCTTTGGGTCGATACCCGGATATGACCAATAAAGTCAATAATTCACCACTGTGACTCTTGAGATAATTCAATGCTTTCGATAATAATACATATGTAGAATTAACGCTCAGTGACATAATTTCGGCTGTTTCCTGGGTAGACAGCCCTTCATAATAACGTAGGTACAGGATCTCCTTCTGCCGTTTTGGTAACTGATCAATCACCTTCGCGAGTTTAAGGTTGCGCTCGTTATTGGTTTGCTCGTTAATCAGCCTTTCCTCGTAAGAAGGCATGTGTGATTCCTGTGCGGCTGGTTGCTGCCTGAACAGGTTAAAAAGCCCCTCCGCCTTGCTATGTTTAACAATATTGCGCTTGAGACTGGCAAACAGGTAGAATTTGATGCTGTCAGTTACAGAAAGCTGTTGACGACTATGCCATAAGGAAGTAAAAAGATCGTGTATACAATCCTTCACCAGGCTGCTATCCGCCTGTATTTTCATTCCATATTTGTAGAGTGATGTGAACCATGTATCGTAAATGAAAGCCAATGCGCCTTCATCACTATCTATCAGCCTGCTCCAGAGCTCCTGATCTGAAAGGTCCTTATACCAGATCTCCTCCAACTATTACCGTTTACCGTTAAAATTAAAATATACTATACATATGGTGGCAGTCTAAAAATATGGAAGATGTTGCTGGCATCAAAATTGAATAATAATATTCATAGTGACTTTACACAACTTTTAAAATCTATTGTTATGATATCGAGAACATTGCGCATCGGATTTGTTGCTGTTTCAGTGACAGTTGCAGCCCTTCTTGCCGGCCATACCAGTATGGCTCAGGGTGTAGACAGTACTGCCAAGAAAATAGGCAATAAGACCGCTTCTGTGGCTGTAAAAGGGGCCATGAAGATCACCGATAAAACTTATAAAGGCAAAGAAGGTCCGGGTGGCCAGACAGTTTATATAGATAAGAAAGACAGGAAATACTATGTGGACGATAAGGGAAAAAAGGTCTATCTGAAACCTTCTGAAATCCGTGATAAGCAACAAAACTAACACGAGAAATAAAAAGGGACGCCATATAGCGTCCCTTTTTTATAAAAACTATTCATAATCAACCCATTTCGCTCAACTCCATCCAGCGTAACCCTTTATCATCCAATAACTGAATGATCTCTCCTACACGGCGTGAAAGTGGCTCCAGCTGTTCGTAAGCCAGTGTGCCTGCTCCCATTTGCTCGTCAATACTCTTCTTTTCGGCTTCCAGGGATGCAATTTCCTTTTCCAGCAGTTCCAGTTCACGTTTTTCCTTGAAAGACATTTTCTTAGCAGGCGCAGCAGGTTGTGGTGTTTCCACCACCGGTTGGGCAACCACCTTAGGCTCATTACGGCTTTCTTCCTTCCCTTTTTCATTCTGGTCCTTCTCCCAATCTCTGTACTGGCTATAGTTACCAGGGAAGTCACGCACTTCGCCGGCTCCCTCGAACACAAAAAGGTGGTCTACCAGCTTATCCATGAAATATCTGTCGTGCGTTACAATGATAATACAACCCTGGTAAGACAACAGGAACTCTTCCAGAATGCTGAGCGTTGGCAGATCAAGGTCGTTGGTCGGCTCATCGAGTATCAGGAAGTTCGGGTTACGGAAGAGGATACTGAGCAGATGCAGTCTTCTTTTCTCACCACCACTCAGTTTGGAGATATAAGTATACTGTTTCTCAGGCGTAAACAGGAATAATTGCAGGAACTGGGCGGCACTTACCTTGGTACCATCTGCCAGCGGGAAGTTTTCAGCGATATTTTTCACAAACTCGATCACACGTACGTCTTCCTTAATAATAAGACCACGCTGATCGTAGTTACCAAAGATCACCGTTTCTCCGGTATTGATCTTACCGGAATCCGGCGCTTCAATGCCCTGCAGCATATTCAGGAAGGTAGATTTACCTACCCCGTTTTTACCCACAACGCCTATTCTCTCCCCTTTCTTGAAGGTATAGTCAAATCCGTTCAGGATCTTCAGATCTCCGAAGGCTTTATAAACTTTCTTCAGTTCAATGATCTTTCCCCCCAGACGGCTCATTTTCACGTTGAGTTCCAGCTGCTGTTTCTCCAGGCGTACGCTGGCCTTTTCCTTTACCTCTTCAAATGCGTCGATTCTGGACTTGGATTTCGTCGTACGGGCCTTTGGTTGCTTACGCATCCATTCCAGCTCTTTCCGGAAGGTATTGCGGGCCTTTTCTACGCTGGCGCGATCACTTTCCTCACGGGCGGCTTTCTTCTCCAGGTAGTTTTCGTAATCCCCTTTATAAATGAACAGCTGTTGCTGATCCAGTTCCATGATTTCATTACAAACACTGTCCAGGAAGTAACGATCGTGCGTTACGAGCAGTAAAGTCACATTTTCCTGGTCCAGGTAATTTTCCAGCCACTCGATCATGTTGATATCCAGGTGGTTGGTAGGTTCGTCCATGATCAGGAGCGTATGGCGATGTTCGAAGCCGATGTCAATCAGCACTTTAGCCAATGCTACACGTTTCAGCTGTCCACCGGACAGGCTGCCCATACGCTGATCCAGGTGATGAATATTCAGTTTACCCAGGATTTGCTTCACTTTGGAGTCAAAATGCCAGGCATTCAGCTCGTCCATGCGCTCAATAGCAGCCGTCAGCTTATCCAGGTCCGGCTCGCCTTCCTCCTCGTCTGTCAGCAATTCATAGTCTCTGATAGCGGCCAGCACCGGATTCGACTGTGAAAAGATATTCGCAGAGATCGTTTTTTGTGGATCAAAGTCGGATTGCTGCTCCAGCATTACCACGCTCACGCCCTTGTGGATCCAGACAGTACCGGCATCAGGTGATTCCTGCCCGCACAGAATGCGAAGCAAAGTGGATTTACCGGCGCCATTCAAAGCGACCAGGGCAATCTTGTCCCCTTCCTCAATGTGAAAAGAAATATCCTTGAAAAGCGGCCCTGCGCCGTAAGATTTAGTGAGTCCTTCAACCGTAACGTAATGCATGGCGCGAAGTTAGTAAAATGTAGGGACGCCTGACAGCCGGAATAAAAAAAGCCTCCCGGGGATACCGGAAGGCTTATATCGTTTCTTAAGAAACCTAAAGATCGTAATACAATTGGCGGAAAGCACTTCTCAATCCAAACTGGAAGATCAGCTCTTTCTTATCCCAGCTATTGTTGCTTTCCTTCCTGGCAGTCACAGAGGCTTCCAGACGAAGGTTATATTTCGGGTTCAGCAGGTAAGCCGCTGTTCCCTGTACATACAGGAAATTCGTTTTAAGACCCTGACCGATATGATTGCCATAATCCACGGTACGGGTGAAATAAGACTTGTTGATATCCTTACCATAGTTTACACCGGCGGTATCAAGTCCGTATTTCGCAATAGTGACCTGTCCACGCAGGAAGATCCTTTTATACCTGAAATCGGCAATATTTACCCACTCCACGAAGTTCGCTCCCATAGGATGCGCCAGTGGCTGATTATAATGCCCGTAGTTATTCAGGGTACTACGCTGAGAGTAGGTATAAGGCCTTGCTGCGTTTACCTCTGTCAGGAAATTCAGATTTTTAACTTTAAACAGGTCGTTTGAACGGAAACCAAACTGGCCGCCGTACTTATTACCCCACCATCCTTTACCGCCAGTAATCTGATCCAGTTTAAACTCGTCCAGGATAAACTGGCCATAGAATGTACTGTTATTGGAAATGGCATATTTGGCATTCAGACCTAAAATAGCGTTATCAGGAGAGCCTACAGAAAACTCCACAGGACGCAGGAATACAATTGGGTTCAGGTAACTGGCGTCAAAACCACGCTTACCTGTAGAATCGGAATCCTGCCAGATCACTGCTTCAAATAAGCCAACGGAGATCTTCTTACTGATATTCCAGTCCAGGTAGTTGAATACACCCCACTTCTTACGGTATCCATTGTCGTAAGAAGCTTTTGGATATTGCATATCAATAAACTGCGCCCACATAGTAGTGTACTGCACCTTACCTACGTTTGCAATGATCTTCAGGAAAGGATAGTTGAATGCTGCATCAGATAAGAGCATGGAACGATAACCGTCGCCGATGAAATTCTTATCGTAACCTAACTGGAAATCAAAGTGTTTGCCTGCTTTATAGTTGATCAGGGCTGACGCATAAGCATAGTCAAACTTGTCGCCTTTGAAGGCTTTCCATTCACCCTGGCCCGGCACAATCCTGTTCTCACGTCCATAAGCGTCAAGGTAAGCAGGCATTTTTGCCTGATTCTCGTAAAATTCGGAACGGAAAGTGAGGTTCTTACCGATCGTACCTCCTATTACAAAACCGCGGGTGTTCACCCATACAGTTCCGTTATCTCCACTATGACCTACGATCAGATCGGGCAGGATGCTACCGTAAAAGTTGAAATCATCCCCTTTTACTTCAAGCAGATGCTCTCTGAATAATTTCCGGTATAACCAGCTTTGTTTACGGGTAGTATCTCCTTTAGGGAGATCAAAAGTTGGTTCAATTGAATAATCTCTTTGAGACGAGTGATAGCCATTACTGTCTGAAGTGGACTTATAAAATCCCAGAGAATACTGACGGCCGATACTTTGTGCGCGAACGGTAGAGCTCAATGA
This sequence comes from Chitinophaga pinensis DSM 2588, assembly GCF_000024005.1. Classification (NCBI taxonomy): domain Bacteria; kingdom Pseudomonadati; phylum Bacteroidota; class Chitinophagia; order Chitinophagales; family Chitinophagaceae; genus Chitinophaga; species Chitinophaga pinensis. Next base: position 1,309,431 of record NC_013132.1, on the reverse strand, counting down.
AATTCCTAAGCAAACCAGAACAAACACAGGGGTAATACATTTCTTGAACATAAGGAATAATTTGCTTGCCTGCTACAAATATAAGCGATTAGAGTTGGTACGATAGTACTTTATTCTGTCATACTATAGATTTATGGCATATTTCACGCTAAATAAACACTTTTCCCTGTGTTTATAAGCCATTTTCCCGAACGTCTGCGTATATCGCGGTAATTCCTTCTTCCAGTCCGATTTTCGCTTTCCATCCAAGGTTATGTAGTTTACTTACGTCCATAAGTTTACGTGGAGTGCCATCAGGTTTAGTCGTATCAAATGACAGCCCGCCTTCATAACCGGTTATTTTTTTAATCAGCAGTGCAAGGTCTTTGATACTGATATCTTCCCCTACCCCGATATTTACAAGCCCCTCTTCATTATAGTGCTGCATCAGGTAGAAGCAGGCATCGGCCATATCATCGGCGTGCAAAAATTCTCTCAGGGGAGTACCTGTACCCCATATCATTACCTCCTCAGCATTGTTTTTCTTCGCCTCGTGAAACTTGCGTAACAGGGCAGGCAATACATGGGAGTTTCTAAGATCATAGTTATCGTTAGGCCCATAAAGATTTGTCGGCATCACAGATACAAAGTTGCAACCATATTGTGCACGGTACGCATCACACATCTTAATACCGGCTATCTTGGCGATCGCATACGGCTCATTCGTCGGTTCCAGTAAGCCTGTCAGCAAATAATCCTCTCTAAGCGGCTGTGGCGCCAGTTTTGGATATATACAGGAGGAGCCCAGGAACATGAGTTTCTTTACACCATTCAGATAGGCATGATGAATAACATTATTTTGAATCATAATGTTCTCATATATAAATTCAGCCCTGAAGGTATTATTGGCTACGATCCCGCCTACCTTTGCCGCAGCCAGAAAAACGTAGTCGGGTTGCTCTGTAGCAAAAAAGGCAGCCGTCGCTTCCTGATTACGGAGGTCCAGTTCTGCAGAGGTGCGGGTGACGATATTCGTAAACCCATCCTGTTGTAATCTTCTGACAATGGCAGAACCCACCATTCCTCTATGTCCTGCTACATAAATCTTATCGCTTTGCTGCATATCCCGGCTATTCGTATTGATTAAATATTTTAAACCCTGCTTCTTTCAGTAATTTTTCTCTACGGAACAGTTCCAGGTCAGTACTAACCATCTCGCGTACCAATGCCGGCAGATCATACTTAGGCATCCACCCCAGTTTAGTTTGTGCTTTTGAAGGATCACCTATCAAAAGATCAACTTCTGTCGGCCTGAAATACCTGGGATCAATTGCTACTACTTCCTGGCCAGGTTTCACGGCTGTAATATCCGGGCCCGCACTTCTTACGATACCTTTTTCATTCACACCATTCCCCTTAAATTCAACCTCAATGCCCGCTTCTGCAAATGCCATCCTGATAAAATCCCTTACCGGCGTGGTAATACCTGTCGCAATCACATAATCTTCTGCTTTCTCCTGTTGCAGTATGAGCCACATTGCTTCTACATAATCTTTTGCATGTCCCCAGTCACGTTGGGCGTTCAGATTCCCCATATACAACTTCTCCTGCATCCCTAATGCGATCTGTGCGACACCACGGGTAATCTTACGGGTCACAAAAGTTTCTCCTCTTAAGGGACTCTCATGATTGAACAGAATACCATTACATGCGTACATATTATAGGCTTCCCTGTAGTTAACCGTGATCCAGTAAGCATACAGTTTGGCAACAGCATATGGGGAACGGGGATAAAAAGGCGTACTTTCTGATTGGGGCACCTCCTGTACAAGTCCGTACAGTTCTGAGGTAGAAGCCTGGTAGATCTTTGTCTTATTTGTCAGCCCTAGCAGTCTGATTGCTTCCAGTAACCTCAGCGTACCGATACCGTCAGCGTTGGCCGTATATTCAGGCGTTTCAAAACTAACCTGTACATGACTCATTGCACCGAGGTTGTAGATCTCATCCGGCTGTACCTGTTGAATGATGCGGATCAGATTCGTGGAATCAGTCAAATCCCCATAATGAAGCTTAAAACGGACGTCAGGCGCCTGCGGATCCTGGTAAAGATGATCAATCCGATCTGTGTTAAATAACGAACTTCTCCGCTTTATACCATGAACATCATAGCCCTTAGCCAACAGCAGTTCGCTCAGGTAAGCGCCATCCTGACCTGTAATACCGGTAATTAATGCAGTCTTCATATACGGGGTTTATAAACTTTTGTTTTTCTATGCTATTGTAAAATACGGCGAAAAACGATCTGCAGATCTATATTCCTGATTATTAAATATTTACTATTCCTTTAAAGCTCCTCACCGATAAGTGCTGTTAATGTTTTCTCATAACGTTCCCAGGTATAATTCTGCATCAATATTTTGGCATTTGCAGCCACCTTCGCGTATGGATGATTATCCTGGCCCAACTCATTCAGGTAACCTGCAAACTGCACCGGATCATCTGACACTAACAGATCTTCGCCATCCCGCGCACCTACAATGGGTCTCGCTGCCAGTGAAGTGGCCACCACTACTTTCCCCAAAGCCATGGACTCAAGGATTTTATTCTGAATACCAGCTCCTGTCTGCATAGGTGCAATCACAGCCCTGGCCGAATTGATGATTTCATACGGGTCTTCAATAAAGCCAGTCACTATTACATTTTTATTCTTTTCAGCCAGTTTAATGACAGCTGGCGCCGGATGAACCCCTACGATGTAAAACACCAGATCAGGGCTAATAAGGCTATGTACATTCTTCAGATACCAGGTTACAGCGTCAATATTCGGCTGGTAATCCATTTTCCCAAAAAAGACAATGGCATTTCGGTATTGCGGATTCGTTTTCGAATAATCGTACAATTTCGGATTTACACCATTAGGGATCCAACGCACTTTTCCTGTTTGTGCCCAGTGTTCCGACTCCTGCTTGTTTACAAAGAACGTAGCATTAAAAGTTCTGATAGATCGTTCCTCAATGGCAGTGATCCGCGGTATCTCTACTTTATAAATGCTCTTCCAGAATACAGAAGAAACCTTATCTATGGCGTTTTTATAATTGATCGCAATGGAATCTACGATGTCAAGAAACTTCGGCTTATCTGTATACTCTATGTATTTGACAGTCCTGATCAGATTTGCAATAATAAAATCCGTTTGCGGCAATAAACCATCTATATACTTCTTTACTTCTCTGAAGTAATAGTATGCTACCTGTATTGGTTCTTTCCCCAGCAAGCCTGCCAATGCATTAATATAAAACCTGTGTTTAGGAAAAGAGAAGATCTTATATGCTGCGGAATGCGTACTGAGGAACTGATTCGCATCAGCATTATCTGCGCTTTCATCCGTTATGACGATTACGTTAAGGTCGTAATGTTTATTAAGGATTTTGATGAGGTGGTAGCTTTTCAACTTATCTCCTCCTACCGGCGGATAGGGAATTCTCGTAAGCAAAAGCAAACATTTTCTTTTCTTTTCTATCATGGCGTTTTATGCACAACGCTCTCTTAGTTAGAGAGCGCTGTAAGTATTTTTCTTCTGTTAGTTCTAAAAGTACCGATGTCAGTGTTGGATTTATCAAAATCCAGGATAGTAGCATTTACAATTTGCTGTGCAAGTGCAGGATTCTTTTTCTCCAGTAATCGTAGCAATTCATAATCGACAATTCCATCTCTCATTGCTTCCAGCCTTACGGAACTGATTATTTTTCCATCTTTCGGATACACGATCCATGCATCCCCACCCACACTATTGCTGGTAGAAAAATCGAAGGGATATCCTGTCCATATGTTATATCCCCAATGCATGAACCCTGTCAGATCATATTTGTAGTTCGTCCAATGTAGAAAACGGGTCTTAATAAGTGGATTCTCAAGGAATCTGTTAGGATAATTATACTGCGGTGATACACATACATAATACCATAACTCCCCTTTATTTTGTGCCCGTTGTTTTTCAAATTTTGGAAGAGCGCCATATCTCAGATACGACAGCAACGGTACTTGTATATCCACATCAATAGGTACAGGCTGATTAATTGCCTCTATTATTTTCATATCCGGCACGACAGACCTTACAAAAGCCAGCATATCTTTATATGCCTTCGGATTCTGTTGCGTAGGCTCGTCAGAAACATGCAGGAATACAATATCATCCCAGTTCTTTTGCTTCAGATGATTATAGAGTGCTACCAGATATTCTTTATAAAACTGCCTGGCATTATTATCTGCATCATTGACCGTTACTAATTTCCGGCTGACAGCATCTCCTGCATCTGCAGGCATTACAAAACCTAGCGGACCGGCCCAGTCTGTCATCTTCTGTGCTACAAAATCACCTTCAAAACGTTTGATCCCACTCTGCATAAACAGGCCCATCATCTTATCCAAGCGCTCGAAGTTGAAAGAATAGTGCCCGTTATTGCCTTTGTTAAACGTTATCACCTTCAGCATTTCTATCCTTACTACATTCTGCCTGTAATCGTTCATTTTATCAGCCATTGCTTTCAGCGCTGTCCAATATTCATCTGAATACATTTTTGATGCCTGCGGGTTCTTCATCACAACCGATGAAGGACTAAGAAATGATGCCCAGTTAGATACCCACAAGGTTTGTTTGGTAACTGATACAGGATATACTTTTATATCAAAGTTCTTCTTTACTGACTGCTGTTCACCATTGGCTGTAACGGCTGTGACAACCAGTTCTCCATGGTATAAATCAGGTTGCTGACCAGCTGTAATAGGAACGGTCAGCCAGATAGCCTGGTTATCACCGGCATCTACAGCTATACTCTGTTGTTCATAAAGCGGATCCGGAAATGTTCCATCCTTTGACCTGATGATGTCAGTGGCGGGTTTGTCTGTATACTTACCCTGCTTTACATAGCCAACAAATTTGACCATGCTGTTACTGATTGTTCCTCCACGCTCCCCTTTTATACCTGTGATCTTCGCCGACAAAGATTTAATGGCAGTTCCTGACCTGTAGACAAACTGGAATGAAGCATACTCTCCTTTTGCCACGTCTGCCACAGGCTTTATCTCCTGAAGATCATTGGAATACTTAAATACCTTTACAAGCGGATCGACAAACATCGCCGTTGCACCTCCCTTCTTCCGATTACTTTCCTGTGCGCTAAGTATGCCAAATGGCAATACGCCTAATAACAACAAAAAGAATGCTTTCATAGCAGATTCGTTTCAGTTAACTAAATAGCTCTCTCAATCTTTGCTCCTCATCTTCCCAATAAAGCTTTTCTCCGGATGCTGATATGTTCTTGTTCATCTCCGTCAATCTTGCCTTATTACCACTCACATCCTGCAACAGACGTACGATAGCCGCTTTATCATATGGATTTACAGCAAAACCTGTTCCTTTCGACAGCACCATCTTACCTAACTCGGTATCTTCTGCAAATACAGCTGGTTTGTTGAGCATCATGCTTTCGAAAAACTTATTGGAAATCGCATACTTCACATTATAATCATCTGAAGGATAAACTGCCCATATCAGGTCAACAGCGTTGTATATCCCTGATACCTCTTCATACTTATAACGTCCGTAGAACTTTACCTGTTCTTTCCCTGCTGTATATGCTTTCAGATTCCCCATATCAGGGCCATCTCCATAAAACAGTATTTCTACAGGCAAATTCTCTGCCGCATCTACCAGGTTCTTCAGTACGTCAAAATATCTCAGGATACCAATAAAGGCTACTTTAAGACGGCCCGCTGATACCGTTGATGCCTCCGAAGCTGCTACAGCGGCTTGCTGAGGTCTATTTTCAAGCAGAATTTGCTTACCCTTAAAAAATCGGTACTTCTTAGGATAAAATCTGGAAGCATGTATGATTGCTGCTGTCTTTTTCAGAGAACTACGCTCTATTGCCTGCAATAGTTTTAGCACCATCGGGTTGCCGGCTGTTGGCATATCAAGATTTTCATATATCAGCTGCTGACCTTTCCGTATTGCCCTGGATGACAACCATAATACCTCCCAATGGGAAGCAATAATGTAATCAGGAGCGAATTCATCATTTATCTGACGGATATATTTCCCGAAACCTTTTAGTTTAAGCAACTTAACTAACGGATTACCATAAGGAGCAGCTTCTTTATACGCGTAGGTCTCGAATCCGGGAATAGATACCGCAGAGTCATCCCGGTTCCATACCAGCACCCTGATGTCAGCAGCCTGCCCATATAACTTTTTCAGAGATGAAAGTATACGTCCATTCCTTGTGTTGATCGGGTATGTGCTGTCTATCAGTAGAATTTTGATCATACTAACTATTAAAATAACCTTTGAATGTCTCCACTATCCGCTGTACCGCCTTCCCATCACCATATGGGTTGACTTTAGAAATAAAATTGTTTTCAGGGGCCAGATAATGACTGATCCTGTCCACAATTTTCTTCACATCTGTACCTACCAGCTCTACTGTTCCTCCTTCGAGTGCTTCTACACGCTCAGTCACATCCCGCATTACCAGTACCGGTTTTCCCAGACTTGGCGCTTCTTCCTGTACTCCTCCCGAATCCGTCAGCACGATATCAGCGGCTTCCATCACAAACACAAAATCCTGATAGTTCAGTGGCTCTATCAAATGGATATTAGGGATATCTTTCAGATACTTCTCCACAGGTTCCTTCACTTTAGGATTGGGATGTACCGGATAAATGATCGCCAGGTTCTTATGTGTTTGGGCCAGCTTTGCCAACGCTTCACAAATGTTTACAAACCCATGTCCAAAACTTTCTCTCCTGTGTGCAGTAACTAATACTGTCTGTATAGAAGGATCATTCAGCACCGTAATAACGTTCTGATCGACGTTACCTCCGGACAAAGACTGACGTTTAATTTTATCGGTAGTCCAGTAAAGTGCATCGATCACTGTATTACCTGTGAGATAAATATTTTGCTCCTTCACACCCTCGCTCAGCAGATTATCACGATTCAGAGAAGTAGGCACAAAATGCCACCTGGCCATACGACCGGTCAATTGTCTGTTTAACTCTTCCGGGAAAGGAGCATCCAGGTTATACGTGCGTAAACCCGCCTCAATATGTCCAACAGGTATCTGCTGATAAAAAGCTGCCAGTGCCGTTGCAAAACTTGTTGTCGTATCTCCATGCACAAGTACAGCGTCAGGCTGATAATCTTTCAGTACATCTTTCATACCCGACAATACATTGGCCGTAATATCATAAAGATCCTGACCAGGGCGCATGATGTTCAGATCATAATCAGGTGAGATCTCAAACCATTGCAGAACCTGGTCCAGCATTTCACGATGCTGTGCCGTCACACATACTTTACAATCGAAGAACGCTGATTCCTCTTTAAATTTTTTCACTAACGGGGCCATCTTAATGGCTTCTGGCCTGGTGCCAAATACCAACAATATCTTTTTCATAGCTAAATTTCTTGGTTTACTTTTAAGCCTTCTTATACTTCCTGTATAAAAAAGCATAAAAAGTGGGGCTCATTCTCAGCAAAAAGAGACCTATTTTATCTCGTGTATTTATATAATGGTTCAGGTAAAACTTTTTGAAAAAGAAGCGGGACTCCTGTTTACTGAGTATAGTATTGAAATATTGATCACGTTGCTTTGTATCCTTATTACCATGTATTGCCAATTGATTGATCAGTTGCAGCACATACGTATTGAGATAAAAGCTTTGCAATGCCTCTTCTAACCCTTGTTCTCCTTTTGCCTTGATATAATCTATGATCTGCTTCACCAATACAATTTTCTCCACCATTTTTGGAGAGATAGAGTTCATGATTGAACCACTACGTTGCCGGTAATTGTAGTAGGATTTATCTACTTTAATTACAACAGATGCATCTGCAATCAGCATCACTGTAGGCAGATCTTCATATAGATACCCCACCGGAAATCTAAATTGCCGTTCTACCACAAAGGTTCTCCTGAACATTTTATTACAGGCGGAAATAACAATATTCCCGGTAAGAAATGCCTCCAGTATATCTTTCCTGTTACGCAAAACATTACCATCGATCCTTCCTCCGGATAATACTTCGTTCCGGTCTTCATATACCTTTGTATAGTCGCAGATAACCACTTCCGCATTCCCGTCGCTTGCTACCTTATACAGATCCTGCAGCATTTCCTTTTCAAGCCAGTCATCGCCGTCGAGGAAACAGATATACTCTCCTGTGGCTGCCTGTATCCCTGTATTGCGTGCGCCACTCAGCCCCTGATTCTGCTGACTGATAATTTTCAGCGCAACCTGAGAATGTGATGCCTTTATTTTTTCAAGCACTGATAAGGTACCATCAGAAGACTGATCATTGACAACAATTATTTCAATCTCACTTAATGTCTGTTCAATGACGGACATCACACATTCCTCAATATATTTCTCTACGTTATAAGCAGGAATAATTACACTTACTTTCATCAGACGGTCGCTGTTAATTTGACTCGAAAGGCCACTTGTAAAACAAATAGTTTTTATACGGATTATACTCTTTCGCTATGGTGCCTCTATATAATCCGCTCATAAAATAGAAACTCATACCTACCAGGAACACCGCAAAAAAAGTTATACGCATCGATTTTCTTACCGGTATCACCAATAGGAAATAAGACAACAATATCTCCTGGAATATCTGAAAATACAGGCTGTATCTTGAAATCAATACCTCGAAACTGTTGGTCAGTGTCCAGATAAAAAAGTATAAACAGAAAATATTGAAGACAAAATCGAAATAAGGGGTATTCTCACGCAGATACTGACGGTATCTAAGTCCGAACAAAAATATCAGGAGCTTCAATATAAACCCAATACCGAATCCACGCCCCGCTCCATAATCATCCCTGGTAAGATAGCTAAGCAGTTTGTTGTTAACAAACTCTGGTAATACGCCCACTCTTGAAAGCATCGATATCACCTCAGTGATCGGGAAAAACAGATTGATCATGAATGCAATCAACAATGCAGCAACCACCAGTTTCACATTTGTCGCCTTATGAAAAGGAATAAAAAAAAGTGGTATGAATACAATAATGGAAGAATGGAAAAAGAACCCGATTATAATAAACAACGCATATCTCCAGAAATTACGCTTATACAGATGCTGGAAAGCAATTGCCATGAAGAGGAATGCAATCGCCTGTCTTACGCCTGCAAAATTATATTGTATATAGTTGTAGGCATAAAAACCCAGCAAAGCGACAAAGGGATAGGGAGAAAATTGCCTGATCAATATAAATGCACCGATAATATTCATCACTACGGCGATGAAGAAAACCACTGTAATATCCAATCCCATTGTTTTCACTATTGAACTCAGATAAACATATCCGATCTCAAAGTGCATGGGATCAAAAAACTCATACCTGAATTCAAAAAATTTATCTATCCTGGGCAGGATGGTATCATAGTGAAGTTCGTAGTTAGGCCAGTCTGCACCAGTATGATACCTCAATCCTGCAAAACAGGTCAGTATAATAAATGCAACACTATATAGAAATGCCTGCGACTCCTTATTTTGCCTATAACTTTCGGTCAGGTTGTAACAACCGAAAGCTGTAAATATTAGAAATATTATTAGATAGGCCATAAATAACTTTTTATATCATCGCTGATCAATTCTTCACAATAGTTTCAATAAGCTTTCCACTGTTGACAATGAGTGCATCAACAGAGAATACTTCCTGCTGACGTTGTCTGTTTCTGGCGCCCATGTCTTTACGAAGTACATCAGATGCAAATAATCTTCCCAGATCCGCAGCCAGTTTTTCTGCATTACCAACCGGAGAGAGCCAGTTTTTCATATCCTCACCCAGTGCACAATGTAATGCAGCTACATCACTACCTAAAACCGGCAATGAATGTAACATCGATTCCAATACCGCATTCGGTAGTCCTTCACTTTTTTCGAAGGCACAAAGAACAGAAATATCAATAGCGCCTAACATTGAATGGACATCTTTAACACCTCCCATAAATACCACACTATCCGTTATACCGGACGATGCCGCCAGTTGCCTGAGTCGCTCTTCTGTATTCTGCGGACGGCCAGCTAATAACAATCTATGTCCTTCCTTATTTTCTTTACCTGCCAATAACAAGGCCCACGCTTTCAGCAAGGTTTCATGGTCTTTCTGGTCATGCAGATTAGCCAGCATACAAACCAGTAAACCATGCTCAGTAAAGCCCTGCTGTTTTCTCCATTCGGCCCTGGATAATGCAGGTGTTGCCTCCTCTACGCCATTGTAAATCACGTTTACTTTTTGCTCTTTGATAAAAAGATCTTTTATCAGGTATTCTGCTCCCGCATCTGAGTTAGCTATAAAATGTGTACAATTGGAAATTGCCCTTCTATTGATCCCATCAGACATAATCCCTCTGCCATCATCACGTTGATTCCAGATGACTGTCACATTCTTCCCTAAAAATGGGCGTACAAGTCCGCTCCAGATATTCGATTCGTAACAGTAAGGCATTACTATCTCTGCTTTTATCCGTTTCAGCTGCAACAGAAAACGTAACATAGCCATCAACGCGAATGGCAGATGTAAAAACTTATACAGACTAAAAGAGCGGATGATGGAATAGTTAAAACCATATTGTTCCAATAACTCCGTACAACGCCCTTTCTGTTTTCCAAAACAGATAAAGGAAATATTAGCCTGATATTTTTCCCGGAGTCCGCGGGCCAGCAGTATACTCTGCCTTTCTGCACCTCCAAGTTCAGTCGTCGCCAGTACGAATACGATATTTTTATTGGTTAATGTCACCCTAATTATTTAATGCTATTATAAAAATCCTCTGCCATAAAATACTGTGCCTTGAATGTACCTTCATGCCATACCAGATCTTTATCCCAATATCCCGGACAATGATCATATGCCGCTATGGAAAAACAATAACTCATCTCTACCAGGAGCGGTTTATTGTCTTTATCCATTATAAAATCATATGCCATGGATTGCGTATCAAGTTTTTCAGAAACCTCAAATGCAATCCGGATACAACGCGGATCAAACATCTCTTTATCATAATCAAACTTTCCGCTGCCGGAGGCACGGAAGTCATTCTCCCTGTTATAGCGCCTTAAGCCAAAACACCTGTTCCCTATCACCACCAGCCTGGTATCATACTTATTGTCAGGTATGAACTCCTGAAAATACAGATACCCTCTTTCCCTTGGGCTGTGTTTTTCTACTTCCGTCCGGATAAAGATGCGCAGGAATGCCTTTACCACAGTAATAAAGGCTGCCATACCAGGCGCTCTTTTTGCTTTCAATATGCTATCCTTAAATAAGGCAACCCTGTCAAAAGAAGGAAATCCTTTACCGAAGGCCTTCCTCATTAACTGTTTAGCGGCAGTGCTATTCTTTACAAGCTTCACATTAACAGAAGACGCTCCACCTTTCAACTTGAATACTTTCGGATAACTGGTAGATTCGATCCACTTTCTGGCTTCTTCTTCTTCGTAAAAAACATAAGAAGGCACCATCGGGCTTCCTATAGCAGTAAACAGATATCCCTGACTGATCTTATCATCAAAATGAGATCCGGTATTACTGTTCGGAAATACCTTCATTCCCATTTTCTCCAGCGCCGTTGTTAACTGCCTTGCGAATTGCAATGCGATAATGTCTCCCTGATACCAATGCCACATCAGCCCATCACAATCTTTCAACTGTTCAAATAAATCACTGGCATAACAGTTGACCAGCTTATACGCTATATTGTGTTTTTCACAATACTCAATCCACCGGCCGCTAAAGCTATGAATCCCGTTATCAAAGTGTATAGCTATCATTCATGTGCAGTTTTAAAGTCCAGTTTATATTTTCTCCATAACCCCATCCCCAGTATACACCTGGCAAAAGTCAGATTAATAGCGGCCCCGATAGCCCCCATTGTAAGGATCAGCGGAAAAGACAAGATGAAGCCTGTCAATGATGCCAGTATGGTATTTTTCATTACCAGACGGTCCTGCCGCTTGACAATAAAATAGTTCGTACCATAGCAACAATACATCGCAAACATGAATACACTTGGCGCCAGTATACAAATAACCGGCACCCCGATCATCGGCAGTTTCAATACCCATACGATGGGATAGGACATTATACAAAAACCGATCGCGATCAAAAGACCTATAGAAAGAATAAGTTTGACAAACTTATCGAAAGACTTAAAGTTTCTGTTAAGATGCGGGAAAAATACGCGTGAAAGGATACTGATGATTTCAATACCATATTCTACGATATTCTTTGACACTCCATAAATTCCGACTACACTGTTATTCGTCAGCAAGCCTAAAATAAAAGTGGTAGAATTATTATAAAGATTAGGAACAAACTGATTAACAAAGATGTTGAAATTATCATGTAGGGTCTTACGTATTACCGCAAATCCCGGAAAAGAAAACCGTAACTTATACTTAATCGTTAACAACAACTGACCATAGATGCCTGCTATAAGATAGCCCAGCATATTTAACATGGGGAGATAATAATAATCTTCTTTTGATTTGATCAATACGAAAATACAAATCGTAAAAAAGATCTTAATCGATGCATTGATAATCGTGATATACTTCATCTGTTCTATCCCCTGAAAAAACCATTCGGGGAATAACGCACTACCTATTAGTTGCAGAAAACAGAAGGCATAAATAAACCAGTATTCCGAGAATCTGGGTACCAGGAACACCACCGAAAAAAAAACCAGGCAGGAGATACCTAACAATAGAAATTTTGTTGATAATACTTTGCTGTAGATGCTGCAAAGTTCAGCATGGTTATCCCTATGTACCGCCACGTCCCTTGTAGCAGAAATATTAAAACTGTATTCAGAAAACTTATCAAAATACAGTAAAAGGGAATTGGCCATTACAATAATGCCATAATGGTCGGCGCCTACAATACGCAACACATAGGGCAATGTCAGTAGCGGTAAAACGATATTCAGTCCATGCAATATGGACAGAGAAAAGAAGTTCTTTACCAGCGAACTCTTTCGCTTCTCCTTTACAAGTTCAATTACCCGCTTATAAAGATCAGTAGTCGCACTCATTATTAATATTGATGTGCTTTCGAAGAATACTCCTTAAACCAGGATACAAATCTGTCTATTCCGTCCTGAAGAGGGGTAGATGGTCTATAGTTAACATAAGCAGCTAATTCACTTGTGTCAGCATAAGTCGAAACAACATCTCCCGGTTGCATCGGCAACATCTTCAGGATAGCTTCCTTACCTGTCGCCTTTTCTATGCATCTGATAAAGTCCATCAGCTGAACAGGCGATGAATTCCCTATATTAAAGATTTTATACAATCCTGAAAACTCACCCTGTGCTTCTCCGCTGTCCTTCTGCTCTTTCTCATTATCAGGCAGCATAATCACCCTGATCACACCTTCTACCACATCATCCACATAGGTAAAGTCACGCGACAACTCTCCGTTGTTAAATACCTTGATCGCTTCTCCTTTCAGAATGGCATTGGTAAACAGGAACGGCGCCATATCCGGACGACCCCAGGGACCATATACCGTAAAGAAGCGCAGACCTGTTGTTTTCAATCCGTACAGGTGACTATATGTATGTGCGAACAGTTCGTTTGCTTTCTTTGTAGCAGCATACAAGCTAACCGGATTGTCAACATTGTCCGTTTCTTCAAACGGCACCTTTTTACTCATACCATATACGCTGCTGGAGCTGGCATATACCAGGTGTTTTACTTTATTGTATCTGCAGCATTCCAGTATATTCATAAACCCGACAACATTACTGTTGACATAAACAAAAGGGTTTTCAAGAGAATAACGAACACCCGGCTGTGCGGCCAGATTACATACTACATCAAACTGTTCATTGCGGAATAACGCAGCAAGATTTTCCTGGTCATCAAGGTTCAATTTGACAAAACGGTAGTTCTTATATTTATCGCTTAATATAAGCTCATTGTAGGCAATCTTATTTTTATCGATACCGGCTTCTGCTAAACGGGCATGTTTCAGATTAATATCATAATACTCATTGATATTATCCAATCCTACTACTTCAAAATTCAACTCCGCTAGTCGTTTTGTTGCGTAATACCCAATAAACCCAGCAGCTCCGGTAACTAATATTTTCATTTGATTTTCACTTGATATGTTATATATATTGAGGTTATTTCTCGGCAAGGATCTGGCGGAAAATTCTTCTGCCAATCAGCAAAATAACAGTCAGGAATCCAAAGAGGAAAGCGCCTATGATAGCGGCCTTCACTTTTCCCAAACGCTCTGTTTTTAACGGCAGAATCGGCTTATCTACGATCTGGATCACTGGCATATCCTGGGCCATCGCAATTTTGCTCAGTTCCAGGTTCTTAATTACTTCTCCGTACATCGTCTGCAGGATCAGCTTATCTCTCAGAGCCAGCTCGCCCCCTACAGTCGCCACCTGTCTTGCAGGGTTCGTGTTAAAGGGTTGTACAGCTGCTGCGGAATAGGTCTTTCTGTTCAGCAGTATCTCCAGTGAATCGGCCTGTCCCTGTAATCTGTCTACACTTATCTTGTTTCTTCTCGTCTTTGTATCGACATAAAAATCGATTGCTTCTCTTACCAGTGTTTCTGTAAACTTTTTGGAGAACGTTTCATTCAACGTAGTAGCTTTTACCGATATAAAGCTCACCTTCGGATTAGGTTTTTCAACTTCCAATTCAGCTTTTACAATACGCTCGTATATAGTACCCAGCACACTGTCCTGCTTCAGGGAATACTGATCTCTCGGGGTAGTGGGCAGGAAATGGAGATTAGCCAGCTCTGGTATCTTCTGCCAGCCTTTTCGCATCTCATTCACCTCAACATAGAGTTCAGCCAGTGTTATTTCGCGGTTATCCACCTTCACAGTGGATAATAATGCTTTTTCCACCATTAAGCGGGATTGCAGAAATTCCATGATATTGTCATCACTGAAAATACCACTTGAGCCGCCACCACCGCCCAGATCCACACCAAACTGACTGGCAATACCCATATATGCACTTAATGGATTACTATTGGCGTCTTCCAGAATGAAGGTAAGCTGACCTATATATTTTTTCTTTTTAACCAAAGACATCAGCACGCCTGCACCTCCTCCTAATATTCCCGCAAGAAGAATGATCAACCATTTACTTAAAAGAAATCTCCACCAGTCTAACAGTTTTAAAACAATCTCTCTTATGGAGATCTCTCCCTGCTGCTTGTTGTGGGAAGTATTGTCTGGATGCATCTGCTCGAAATTAATTTTAGCTTTCTTTTTTGTAATTAGACGGTGCTTACAACTTGTCAATAATGGTAATCACGATCAAAGCCACGGACGCCAGACCTGTCAACAAGCCTACTGCCGCAGGATTTATACCCTTTCTTTCAGGTCTGGTCGGAACGTAGATTTCAGAACCTGGTTTTACTTTAGGAAAGCTATTGAAGAATAACAATTTCCTGGTACTCTTTACCTCTCCGTTGGCATACACGATATAACTTCTGCGCCTCAGTGCCTGGGAGGTAAACCCACCCGCACCACGCACATAAGTTCTGAATGAAGCATTATCGTCAAAGCGTACCTTTTTCGGGAAATATATCTCTCCAAATAACTGTACAGTCTGCAGTTTCTTCGGCACATGAATAATATCGCCTTCTTCCAGTAACAGATCGTATTTAGATCCTGGATGCGCTATAATATTGTTCAGCTCAATACCCAGCAGTTGCCCGTTACGCGCTATACTTGCACGTGTCTTTGCCACATTGATACTGTCAGCGACTTTGCTATAGAATACATCCAGTTTATTTAGCAAAAATGTACTATCGTTCTCCGTATTATAAGTTTTACGAATCAGATAGGCGCCTTCTGCAGATGCTTCCGGACGAAGTCCTCCTGCGCGCTTTATTACATCTGAGATACGTTCTCTCTTTGTGTTTATCGCATATACACCCGGATAAACGAGTTCTCCGTCCAGCATCACGTTTACCTGCTCGCTGTAATTAGGTGCGCGACGCACCACGATTTCGTCGAACGGTTGTAATATAAATGATCCGGCTCCACCAGCAGCCAGGTCTGCACTCACATCAAATTGCTGGGTAATCGCCATACGTGCATCAGAGGAATCATAACCTGCAGTGCTGCGAATACGGCGTGAAATCTCAATATGTTTCAGACTCGCCGCATCTCTCAGCCCACCTGCCATGATAATCAGGTCTTCCAGATGCATACTGTCTCCGTAATTAAAATACCCTGGCTGATTCACTTCTCCCACAATCTTCACAAAATAATTTTCGCGGATACCCAGCTTTGAAAAGATGATTACACTATCCTCACGTATCAGCGAAATATTATTCTTACCAGCTATCACATCCTGCACGTTAAAGTTGATAATGGTAGGTGTATAGTCTTCCTGTAATCTGCGGATGATGCCCCTGGATGTCGCCGCCACTTCCTGTATGCCATCTGCCCTTTTGATCAGATCGGCAATTGTCATTCCATCCTCCAACGCATATTCTCCTGCATGGAAAACAGCGCCTGAAATTGTCACCCTGTTAGTATAGCGATTGATGATCGAATCAATATAAAATCTATCGCCTGATTTCAAACGGAAAGAAGCGACTGAGTCTGCCGGAATGTTTACATATTCTCTTGCCTTGTTATTCACTCTCAATGCCCTGATCACATCTCTGAAGGAATTATCTGTATATCCACCCGCAAAATCAATTACATCCTTCAGCGTTTCATTTTCCTTTGCCTCAAATATCGCCGGACGCTTTACCTCACCAAGCAGTTCGACTCTTCTCTTATAACTGTTTACTTTAACGATATCCTGGTCCTGCAATACAATATTACCTGTCAGATCACCTCTCATGAGGAAATCATACAGGTCGAAAGTGGCTGCCTTCTTTCCGCCTCTGATTACCTCGATAGCCCTGAAAGAACCGTTTTCGTTAGGTCCACCGGACACGTACAGTGCATTTGCCACTGTTGCCAGGGAAGGCAGGGTATAAGTACCCGGACGGAATATATCTCCGATCATGATAACCCTGATACTACGAATATTACCAAGAGAAATCTGAACCGAAGTGTTACCGGCTTTAATACCTGAATAAATGGTACTCAGTTGCGTAGTAATTCTCTTTTTAGCCTCATCCATCGTCAACCCGCTCACATATACCGGTCCTACATAAGGAATTCTGATATACCCGTCAGGATTCACCCTAAGGTTGTGCTGTGCTTCAGAATAACCATATATATCGATAATCAGCTCATCGTCTGCAGCGAGTTTATAGTTAGGAGGAGTTGGCATACGCAGATTAGGCTCGAAAGTCAGATTCTGGGTGCTAAACAGCTCCATACCGAATATTCTGCGGCGACGTACTTCCCTTTCAAAATCTTCTCTGTCCCTTACCTGCCTTAATTTCTGCTGATAATAGTTAATCGTATCCGCATTAGAGCCATTGTAACTACGACCGGTAGAATCCTGATCAAATACACTTCCTGAAGCCTGAGTCGTCAATTCCTTGTCAAGGTTCAGCGATTGGATACGCGCTTTTAATTTGCCAACTTCTGAAGAGGAAATCCCCCTCTGAGCAGCATACCCATCTATTTCACCAAAACTGATGTTCTTCTTTTTCATCTCCGCGACAACCTGTCTGATCTGATCGTCCGAAAGATTATCAACCTTAACCTGACTCAATTGGGCCTGCGACATGCCTGGTACTTGTGCCCGTACACAAAGGCCTACGGTCAGCAATAACAGTTGCAGCAGTAATACTTTTTTCAACATGAATTTATTGGATAACAAATATTCGGATTATTAAATATCGATTTTAAGCCCCTCCACTCAGCAAATTTCGCGCCTGGAAAAAATCCGGTGCAAATCTATTAAAAATAACATATAAATGTTAACGTCATGGAAACCAATTAAATAATTACCATATGAACTTGAAATCAACTCTACGATTGGCTTTGAGAGCTTAATAGCTAATAGTCAAAGCCCAACGATTGCTAATAGTTCGTGATATATATACACTTCTGCCAACATCTACCATGCGTGTTTTATCTTATTTTTTTCCGGGAGACAACCATATAAAAAGGGCCTTTCCGGCCCTCTTTTGTTATATTAATCATGTAAATACTTCCTATAAACACATTTGCAGTAATTTATGATCTGACAAAAAGTGCAGTAATGTCTTTTTCAAAACCAGCCTCCTCTCCATAGATCCATTCCCTGTAGGTCTCAAAATCATTAATATGATGCTTATAGTCTGTCAGACAAACAGTTATCATTTGAACGATTGCCGGAATATGCTCCTCCCTATCCTCGATTTTATACTTTTCAGGTATAGGTACATCTTCTTGGAAAGCAGCAGAGCCTCTCTTACCCGTAATAATACAGCACCTGTAAATGGCTGCCTCCCTCGGAAAGCGGTCTTTCCCCGGATGTTCTCCAAAATCGATATAGACCATCGACTCATTCAGCAACTCTCCCACCTGCGCAGGTGTCATTTTCTGAATAGGGATCCATTTGACCTCCGGCATAGCCGCCATGATCTTTTGGGTAAAAGCCAGTCCTTTTAATGGATTATACAGTACCTGTGGCTTTTTAGCCTGGTGTATATTCGCCCTGGACTGTTGTAAAAAGCTATCATTCAGATAGTCCGACAGATAGCCCGCTTCCATCCCCCATTTCCTGATAAAATCCACTGCATATACGGACTGTGCCAGGTGATAGCTGAACCTGCCCTTGATCTGGCCGGTCATAATCGCCCACTTATACATACCATCCAGCCCCAGTTTCTTTATATAGCGATAGTGTTCGGGGGCTTCTTTCGTCTTGAAAAGATTGTCAACGCTTAACCACCAGCCACATTTGCGGATGTGTTTAAACTGGCCGGCCATGAAGAAAAAGGTCTCCGGCATCACCAGCACGTGTTCTTTCTTATCTTCCAGCTGCGTCACATACTTACAGTTATACTTGACAAAGTTGGGATGCACAGGATTTTCGGCATGGGGATGATAGTAGATAACGGCGTCATACCCCAGTTTTTCAAGTTTATGGCAAAGCTGGTGTAAGAGTTCCGGTCCTCCTGAAGAAAAGGAAGACGGCGCCATTACATAAATTCTGGTATTATGGAATATCTGGATCATTGAGCAATGTACCCTTGTTGGTTTTTATTCGCTTGTTTTCAAATGTTGTCTGACCATATGCAGGGCTGAACCGACCACCTGGTGCATATCATAATAGCGGTATTCAGCCAGCCGACCTCCGAAAATGACGTCCGTTTCCTTATCCGCCAGCTCCTTATATTTCTTGTAGACACCCGCATTTGTATCGTCATTAATAGGATAATACGGCTCCAGTCCTTTCGTCCATTCCTGCGGATATTCCCTGGTAATAATAGTCGTCGGCTGCTGACCAAATTCGAAATGCTTATGCTCAATAATACGGGTGTAGGGCACTTCCCTTTCCGTATAATTCACCACGGCATTTCCCTGGTAGTTGTCGGTCGTCAGTTCCTGGTGCTCAAAGCGCAGACTTCTGTACTCCAGCATCCCAAAACGGTAGTTATAAAACTCATCCAGCTGACCGGTAAACACGACTCTTTTGGCCAGGGCAGACAGTTCCTCCCGGGCGGAAAAGAAGTCGGTATTCAGTCTTACCTCGATACCTTCCAGTAAGCGATCTATCAGCAGATTATAGCCACCGATCGGTATCCCCTGGTATTTGTCGTTGAAGTAGTTATTGTTATAGGTAAAACGTAATGGTAAGCGCTTGATGATAAAGGCTGGCAGCTCACTGGCTTTCCTTCCCCATTGCTTCTCGGTATATCCCTTGATCAGTTTTTCATAAATATCCACCCCGACCAGCGATAAAGCCTGCTCCTCCAGGTTCTGCGGATCACTGATATGCAGTGCCGCCACCTGTTCAGCAATTTTATCTTTTGCCTCCTGGGGCGTCTTCACCTTCCACAGCTGATGGAAGGTATTCATGTTGAACGGGAGATTGTACAATTCATCCTTGTATACTGCCAATGGGGAATTGACGTAGTTATTGAACATTACAAAGGAATTCACATAATCCCATATGGGCTTATCGTTTGTATGAAAGATATGCGCGCCATACTTATGCACGTTAATACCATTGACGTTTTCACAAAAGACATTTCCGCCGCTATGCTGACGTCTGTCTATCACCAGCACCTTCTTTCCGGCTTTCCTGCACTCCCGGGCAAATACAGCCCCGAATAGGCCACTACCGACTATCAAAAAGTCAAATTCCGTCATTTAATCAAGTTTGTATATAAGGCTGCCGGCTGCTACCAGGAGAGTTTTTCATGCTACAGTTGACAGTCATCCAAATGGTATCGGGGAGCAAAGCTATTAAAAATAAGATACAAATATTAGGGAGGTGAAAACCAGGCAGATTGATCAGTTTAGCCTTTACTTGATAATTTTTCGGTTATTTATCAATCCATTTCGGGCATTTTTTACGTTTGTATCATTATAATTGCCGGCCCTGCCGACAGCACAACTGTACATCGATCCCAAAATCTACAACATCCCCCAAACCATGAGTTTTTCTACATTCCAAGCTCATTTACTGGAAAACGCAGATTTCCTGAAGCCAGTTGCCATGGCACTGACCAAGGACCCGGAAGCTGCCAAAGACCTTTACCAGGAGACACTTTACAAAGCACTGAAAAACAAGGACAAATATCTCGAAGGCAGTAACATCCGTGCCTGGTTGTATACCATTATGCGCAACCTTTTTATCAATGAATACAGACGCGCCGCCAAACACTCCACTACCGCCGAGATCACGCCCAACATTACCAACAACACCCTGGCCGAAGTAAATGCAGAAAACATGCTCCGTACAAAAGAAATAAAGGGAACCCTTTACAAGCTCCCTTTATCTTTTAAGAAACCATTGCTGTTGTACTGCGATGGCTTCAAATATCATGAAATTGCGGAAATGCTACATGAACCGATGGGTACGATCAAAAGCCGTATTCACCTGGCCCGTAAACTGCTTTGTACAACTATGCCACGCCATTAAGCCGGCCTGCCGTATACAAGTCGCAGGTAACGTCTTTCAATGCTGGATCTGTAGAGAAAAAATGGCAATTGCACCAATGCAAAGACCAATAGCAATACCGGATGCGGCCATATATAAAACAGGGCGGCAAACGTCACCAGTAATCGTGCATATTCCAGGAAAAATACCCAGCGACGCTGTTCCATAATAGCGCCACTGTTAATGAGTGTCAGGAATATGGCCAGGGTCACGCAGACCTGTACAAACGCAGGCACATAGTGCTCAAATAATAAGAAGAGGAATAAAACCAGCAGAATGGTTCCTACCTGCCAGACTACATACTGCTGTAGTTTGTGCGACCCCGCTTCTGCCGTACTGCGGAACAGGTATCGTTCCTCCAGCTTCGCACGTATCGTCGGATCAATATTATCAGGTTTACCAAATATGACCTTCCACCGGGCCCTGAATCCGCTGGTCTGTTTGAGCGTATAAGCTATTTCCAGCAGGAAGTGAAAGTGTTGCCACAGGAAACTATGGCTGTCCAGCGGTTTGGTCAGCCCGTATTCCGGCTCCTCTTCCTCTTCCACAAAGGTGCCAAACAGTTTATCCCATATGATAAACACATCGCCGTAGTTCTTGTCCAGGTACTTCTCATTGGAAGCATGATGTACCCGGTGATGGGAAGGCGTCACCAGGATGTATTCCAGTATGCCCAGTTTACCGATCGTGCGGGTATGTATAAAAAACGGATAGATACCATGCAGCAGCTGTACACTGATGATCATAGCAGGTGGAAATCCGATAACGGGTAATACCGACCAGAAACACATCCTGAAAAATGCCTGGAATACAGTAATACGCGCCGATACCGTATAATTGAAATCCTCGCTCTGATGATGCACCACGTGTGCGCCCCAGAGCACATTCACTTCATGCGCCCAGCGGTGATACCAATACCAGATAAAGTCAGTTAGAATAAGCAGGGCTACCCACAGCAGGACGCTGGAGCGGATGTTAAATACCCCGAAATGAGTGTGCAGATAGTCGTAGATAAAATAGAAAATACCTACCGTAAAGGTATCCAGCAGCCTTTCTGCGATACCTACATTAATGTTGCTGACGGAACTACTGAAGCCGAAATAATTCTTTCCTGTTTTCTTAGCCACCAGATATTCAATACCCATCAGTCCCAGGAATAGCGGAACGGCCCATGCCATGTGGTTTAAATGCACGCGAATAAAGTTTCGGATTACGGGTTTTCTCTATTGTTTGGTGGCCAACGGAGCGAAATCGAAACAATATTACAATATTTCCCTGATAATAGTCTATCAATTTTATAGACAATGAAAACCAATTACAAATGTGCACCGGAGCACACATCTGCAATTGGTATCAGGTATTAGAATCTGGCGCGAAAACCGATTGGTATCTCCTTTTTCTCAAAGGAGGGTTCATGCTGGTTCATTACTTCAGCAATTGTCATAGGTTGTGTAATAGTCGTATTGAAACCCTGTTTGCCGGAAAGCTGCTGTGCTTTCGGAACCGACAGTTTACCAAACTCATATTTGGCGATCAGTCTGCCCTTACGTAACAAGGCGCTGTCTATCTGTGAAAGGTCGCTGTTGAAGGTACATACGATCTGTACATTCATACAATCTGCCAGTAAACCGTCAGAAAGGTTCAGCAGATTGGATACGGAGGAATTACCGGTTGATTTTCTGTCCATAATAATGTTCTCCGCATCCTCAATGACCAGGATCGTGTTCGGATTATCTATCAGAAGGGAAATAAAGTCAGGCTGCATCAGGTTAGCCGCTACAGAAGGTGCCAGGAACATGACCCGTTTCTTCAGCCTTCCTATCAGGTAACGCAGATAAGTG
Source organism: Chitinophaga pinensis DSM 2588 (assembly GCF_000024005.1). Lineage (NCBI taxonomy): Bacteria > Pseudomonadati > Bacteroidota > Chitinophagia > Chitinophagales > Chitinophagaceae > Chitinophaga > Chitinophaga pinensis. Next base: position 1,286,487 of record NC_013132.1, on the reverse strand, counting down.
GTTTTACCCGTACCAGGCAGTCCGTGTAACAGCACAATACCTTTATCATCATTGGTATTCAGGCGCTTATAGATCATTTGATCAATCGTCTTGAAATCATCCTCATAGTACAGGGCCAGATCCAGCTGCGTCCGCTTGAATTCCATGGCTTTGAGCTTCAGACCACGCTCACCAAAAGAGATCAGGTTGATTTCGAATTTCTTTCTCTTTTCACGGATCCGGTGTTTTCGTACCAGGGTGGTAACATCGGCGATGAAAGCGGCTGCATTGCCATTATGCAGGATTTCGCAGTAATCATCTCCGAATTCCACCATACATTCATTCGGCATAATGACCAGGGCAATATCGTGCTTGTATTCCTTCTCCTTGTCACCGACCTCCTCTCTGCTATATATCCTGATGATATCCTTTTCGTAGGCCTTTTTAAAAGCGGCCAGGGCTTTTTCGCCGTTTATTGTATAAATGAAGCTAACATTAGGAATTGCATTAAAGTAATACAGATAGAAAGGGCTGCTTTCTAGCAAACCATTCCCAAAAATACTAGATCCTCCAATCGTCCGCTGCTGTGAAATATTCTCCATGCTTTTCAAATAAGTCTGCAAATGTACATGTTTCAATGGGTTATCATATACCGGAACGCTCCTGGCGTCCGGCAATGACAACATGGGGGTTAATGCAAATTAAGATGAAACAAAACTATGTTGATGAATAATCGTCATTTGATTTAAGCGGGGCAGGAATACCCCGCTTTACGTTAACTAATTGTACCTACTCAATCCAAAATATCATAAAAAAACCCGGTCAGCTGACAGCAGACCGGGTTATAACGACAACGTATATACTGCGTTATCGCATACCAGGTCTTGTTAGCATCAATTGCATTGATGCTATGCTCCATTCCTTTGAATGGCCGTGGCTTCTATGTCTTTTTATCCGTTCGCCTTTCATTCAGTTTTGCTGAAAAAAAAAGCCCCGGGTACTTGTCCCGGGGCTTGTTATATATACGAATTAATCTTCTCTATATAAAACTATTACATGCCCGGAACCAGTTGCCACGAACCTCTAAAGAGGATGCTGGCGCTGTGTTCATGTGAATTTGTTTATTGAGCATGTTTTAAATAGTTTATCCGTTAATGATGGTGCAAATATATGATGTTATTTTGGTCTTTAACAATTTTTTTGCACTTTTTTTCTTATCAACCTGCAAATATTTCCTGCTCACACGCCCATCCCTGCTGCTTATGCGTTGATAACCATTGACACGCAAAATCCCTGCTATATCATATTCGTATATACGTCGCAGATATGAAATACCGGTGACTATTTACGTCACCGGTAATGATAGTATTCCGAAGGGTTTCCAAAGCCAACAGACGAAGAGAGGTCGACCTATTTATTATATTAATAGCATACTTTCTGCTTCTTCATCAGCAGCATTCAGGATCCTGCTGCTTTGTACGTCTTCCTCCACAGCACCTTCATATTCTTTTGCCAACCGCTGCATCTGGCGGATGTGACGTTCAATATGTTTAGTGAGGAAGTAGATGTACTGGTAGATATCCAGTTTACCCAGGTGGTTGACAGAGAGGTTGGTGAGTACCAGCATGCCTTCGCCGTTCTTCAGTAAACTGAGATTATACATACACTGTGCAAACTGTTGTTTGAGCAGCGCTCTCACATCTCTCATATCCTGCAATCCGCTTGGTTCCAGGTGTTCTGGTCTTACCCATTCAAAGGAACGGCTGCCTATCACATCTATCTTATCAAACTTCTCCATGTAATCAGCGGGAATAATGATAGACTTGGCGGCATGTCTGCGATCCAGCGCTCTGCGGGTACTCTTATTAATAATAAGTAACAAAAAATAGTTGGTCAGGCTAATATGCTCCAGCACTTCCCGGATATTCCACTGGTCTGTATCCGGTTTAAAGTGTAACAGGTCGAAATCTTTTTCGAACCAGGTATCTAACTCCCTGAAGTTTGTAAGCAATGCCTCTCTTACTGATTGAATTACGTTTCTCATGATCTGTCGATTTGGGGTTATGCACCTGACCAGCTCCACTTTCTGTACGCCTTGTGGCACATAACAGTATTTATAGAATAAAAATAAAAAACCCGGCTCCATCAAATGGGCCGGGTAGCATATAGATAAGTTCTATGTTGGCTACATACCACGCCCATTAGGCCTCCTTAAGGAGAAGCCATCCTTTCGTACAGTAATCACCGGCTTTACCAGGCGATATATATACATTACAGTTATCACACAGTTGTCTTGCTCAATCATCATTTAGATTCTTCAAAAGCAAAAAGTCCCGCAATCTCTGCGGGACCTTTGTTATATCATTTGATAACTTATTTCGTTAACAATTGGTGCAACATACCCGCAACCTATTTCTGGCCTGCTTCTTCTTACAGGACATCGCCGAAATAGTATATTTTGGATTGCGTTTCATTTCATTTATTGCTTGCACAAAGATATTTTTTATTTTTTTTATTTCCGCATTTTTCCTAATAAACTTTTTCGATGCCCCTATCAATTTTTTGTTAACAGGCATGTATATCTCAAATCAGTATGCCTGTCAATATATTATATGCTTCGTGCCTGTCACCCTGTTGCGGTAAAAGCTCCACACACCTCGCTGCTGTCTTGTCTTCATCGCATATCACATCCTGTTATTCCTCCCCAACCTTCATACTGCCAGCACTGCACTACCTACCTGATTCCTTTACCGGGACTGACATCTGCACTTATCTAAAACAGCTTCAACTGCACCTGTGGCCTTTCAAAGAGGGACGTATTGAACTCAAAACGCTCCTGGTTTAATCCTACCCGCTTCGTATGCACTTTAAACTGCTGCTTGATAAGATCAGCCATGTTTCCCTCTCCTCTCATACGCCTGCCGAAATCACTGTCATTCACATTACCGCCATGCATACTCTCAATATGATGCCACACCTTATCTGCCCTGTCAGGAAAGTTCTTATATAACCAGTCATTAAAGATGATCTTTACCGCATCGTTCAGCCGAACGACCGTGTAGCCTGCAAACTTCGCACCATTTGCTGCCGCCGCTTCCAGTAAGGCCGGCATTTCATGATCATTCAGGCCCGGTATCATCGGCGCTGTCATCACCCCCACCGGAATTCCCAGCTCACTCAGCTCTTTCACAATCTTGAAACGCTGTGCAGCCGTAGTTGTACGCGGCTCCATCTTCTGACGCAGATCCTCCTGCATCGTAGTAATGGAAACGTATACACATACCAGATCATGCCGGGCCATCTGCTGCAGGATGTACTTATCCCGCAGTACCAGCGAATTCTTTGTGATAATACCAATAGGTTGTTTGTAATCCAGCGCTATCGACAAGAGCTGCCGGGTCAGAAACATTTTACGCTCCAGCGGCTGATAACAATCTGTATTCCCTGAAAGGGAAATGGGCTTGGGCACCCAGCTTTTATTATCGAGGAATTTCTTCAATAACTCAGGCGCATTCCGCTTCACCACAATCTTACGCTCGAAATCCAGTCCGGCACTCATTCCCCAGAACTGATGCGCATTACGTGCATAACAATAGATACAACCATGCTCACAGCCCTGATAGGGATTCATAGAATACCACATACCCACATCCGGACTGTCCACCTTATTGACCAAGGTCTTTGCATGTTCTTCCAGGATCTGTGTAGGCACATCTGCCTGCCACCACTCGTCAATCCCCTCTACATGCTCCTGCGCATACTCATTCCGGAGAAATTTATTCTTCGGATTTAACTGGGCTCCACGTCCTTTATAGTAGGGATTTTCAGGTATCCCCTCCTGAAATGGCAAGGTCATACAGCTAATATTTTTAGTAAAAATACTAAATTAATTAGCTATCAGCCAAATCATATTATTTCCATCTTCTGCATAAGGAACGTCGCATTCTTATTACGTGCCACTCCTTCCCGGATCCGGTAGTCAAAGAAGAGCTGGTCATCCTTAATGGTGCTTTCAAAACAATAGTTCCGGATCCGTTGCGGATAAGTTTCCTCCAGGTGGCCCAGTTCCAGGTCATGTGTAGCAATCATCCCCAGACAATGATATTGCAGGAAATGTTCTATTAGTCTGCGGGATCCTGACAGTTTATCTTCCGAGTTGGTACCCTTCAATATTTCATCCAGCAGGATAAACACACGCTCCCCTCCTTTCAGCACTTCCACGATCTGTTGGAGCCGTAATAATTCCGCCTGGAAATAAGACGTATGCTTCGCAATGGAATCCTTGATACGCATAGAAGTCATGATCTGCATCGGACTGCAACTAAAGCTCTCTGCACATACCGGCATACCACACATGCCCATCAGCAGGTTACTGCCTACACTGCGCAGGAAGGTACTTTTACCGCTCATGTTAGACCCTGTAATGATCAGGAACTCCTGTGGATTTCCTATACTGATACCGTTTCTCACACATTCTTCTGCCGGGATTAACGGATGGCCGATACCTGTTGCAATCAAACGGGACGTTTCACCTGTGATTGTAGGATAAATATAGGCAGGGTGATTATAGGCAAAGGTGGCCATACTATTCCATACCTCCATCCGGGCTATCACATCCAGCCAGCCCTGTACCTCTTCCTTATTGCGCTCCTTCCATTTCTCCAGGGCAAACACACAATGCAGGTCATACAATACCAGGCTATTCAAGGCAAGTCCTACCAGCTGATTCAGGCGCTGGTCCATGGCACTGCATATCCTTGACAACTGGTGTAAAGCATTATTGGCGGCCGTCGCCTTTCCCTGCTGTTCTTTTAGCAATACTGCACTACCGGCACTTTCCGCATTAATCAGTCGCAATAACAGCGCAAAACGGCCAAAGGTCTTTTCTTTATTAGATAGCAACTGATGCTGATCACCTACTTTCTTCATATTCGCCCCCAGTATGAGCAGGTTGATACAAAAGAAGCAGGTAAAGAGATAGTATTGATCAGTGACAAAATAGAAGACGGCTCCCACTACCAGCAATGCCGGCATGAGCCAGCGTGCGATGTTCAGCCACTTTTTGTCCAGAAATTCCAGTGGCAGCGATAACCATTTTTTCAGTCCGGCCACATCTTCCGGCTGCTCATTGGTCAATGCCGCATGTACGGCAAACAGCTGTCTGAACTTAAATCTTGGGGCCAGTTCTCTGATCACCGCCTGATGCTGTGCGATCTGTTCCACTCCCTGTAAAGGCGTTTTCAGCGCATCTGCAAGGGCGTTACTACCCAACAGCGTCCCTGTGCGATTCACATGAGCATAGAGAGAAGCATGTCCGAATACATCCAGATCGCCGGTATAAGGATGCTGTTCATCCGCGAAGCGCCCTCCATCATCAAATCCTGATTGTCCCGAAGCCGCCAGTTGCCACTCTTTTTCATTCAGTTCCAGGAACGTCTTCAGCAAGGTGAGTTTTTCCTGCTGCGACAAATAGCGGATCAGCAACACCACAAATCCCCCCAGCAGTACAATAGCCGCTGCCAGCCAGGTATAATCGAAATGCCGGCTGAAGAAAGCATATCCACAGTACAATGCGGCTACAAAAAATGCCAGCCTTGTCCAGCCAAGTATACTCAGACGACGTTGTACCTGTGAAATCTCTGCCTTGTAATCATTAATCTGTTGCTCGTATATAGCCAGGGGCGTCATGGGTTACGGATTAGTTTTGTTATAAACAGGTCCAAAAATACTCATCCTTCGCATAAATGCGAAGGATGAGCAAGTTGAAAGACTTTATTATTGAGTAATAATTACGCGTACTGTTTCTTCAGCAGCTGCGGATATTCCTGGCTTACTTTCAGGATCAGCTCACCAAACAGGGTGTTCGCCCAGGCAAACCATTTACGGGTATATTTAGTTGGATCATCCTTGTGATAAGACTCATGTATAAAGCCGGTATCGCCGTCTGTATTACGCAGGGTTTTGATACACTCAGCGATTTCATCCGGATTGCTGCTGGTCAGCGCTTTCATGATGATACTCATTGGCCAGATGTAGTCAGGGCCGGTGTGCGGACTACCTACACCATCACCATATTTACCTTTATAGAACCAGCAATGGAAAGTGCTCCATACAAAGTGACGGGAGTTCTGATACAGCGGATCGTCAGCAGTTGTATAACCCAGGTAAGGGATAGACAGCAGACTTGGTACATTGGTATCATCCAGGAACAGGCGGTTACCGTAACCATCCACTTCCAGCGGATACATATGCCCCAGCTGCGGATGTTCTACGATCGCATAAGCCTTGATCGCTCTGTCCACTTCGTCAGCCAGTTCTGTACATTCTTTTGCAAAAGCGGCGTCTTTGAATACCACTTCACTGATCTCGCTCAGCTGACGCAGGGATACTACGGCAAACATGTTGGACGGGATCAGGAATGGGAACACAGTCGCATCATCAGAAGGACGGAACAGGGAAACGATCAGTCCAACCGGCTGTATCGGTGCACCCCAACCGCCATTTGGCGCAGTATCTGACTGGATCGGGGTCTTACGCTGGAATTTGTAAGGCCCTTTACCCTCTTTACGCTGCTGCTCTTTGAAAGTTTTCACGATCAGTTTAGCGGCTTTTTTGTACGTATCATCCAGTACACTTGCATCACCACTTACTTTCCAATAGTTATAAGCCAGACGCACGGTGTAACACAGGGAGTCAATTTCCCATTTACGCTCATGCAGCTCAGGTTTCATTTCGGTCAGATCGGAATCCCACTCACTACCGGTCGGTCCTTCGTTGAAGGCATTTGCATACGGATCGATCAGTACGCATTTGGTCTGCCTGTTCACCACACCCGCGATCAGTTGTTTCAGTTTATCGTCTTCTTTTATCAGAGACAGGTAAGGCCATACCTGCGCAGTGGAGTCGCGCAGCCACATTGCGTGGATATCGCCGGTCAGTACAAATGTGTCCGGACGACCATTTTCTACCTTAAACTGTACGGTAGTATCCAGGGTGTTCGGAAAACAGTTCTCAAACATCCAGGCCAGTTTCTGGTCAGCGATCTCCTTTTTAATATTCGTGATCGCCTTTTCAACTGCCTGACTGGTAAACTTACGTTGTGCCAGCGGAGGACGTTGGGAAGTATAACCCAGCGGATTACTGAATACCGCCTTAGGGAAACCCAGCGCCACAGCGCCTGCCAGCAAACTGCTGTTTCTGATAAAATCTCTTCTTGCCACCATTGCTGATATAGATTTTTCTATTACGATTGCATTTGTTTCTACGACCTGCAACTCATAAACGTGAATAATAGGGTGAAAATAAAAAAATACGGCAATATTCCACAGTTACGATTTTCGTAAATTACGGACTTTACCGGCTCCACGTTTGCCGTAACCACGTTCAAACACCAGAACAATATGACTGACAACCTATCAAACAAGGTCCGTATCGTAACGGCAGCCTCTCTTTTTGACGGACACGATGCAGCCATTAATATTATGCGCCGCATTATGCAGGCAAAAGGCGCGGAAGTGATCCATCTGGGCCACAACCGTTCGGCAGCGGAAATTGTGGACTGTGCCATCCAGGAAGATGCCCAGGGTATTGCCATTACCTCTTACCAGGGTGGACACCTTGAATTTTTCAAGTACATGTATGACCTCCTCCGGGAAAAAGGATGCGGTCACATTAAAATATTTGGCGGTGGCGGAGGTACCATCCTCCCTTCCGAAATAGCAGAACTACATCAATACGGTATTACCCGGCTTTACTCTCCTGACGATGGCCGCCAGATGGGACTGGAAGGAATGATTGAAGATGTGATTAAACAATGCGACTTTACCACTACCAAAGGACTGAACGGCCATTTACAGGAACTGCCTTCCCGCAATGATAAACTGATTGCCCAGGCCATTACCGTAGCGGAAAATGATCAGTTGCCCGATGCGCTTCCCTCTGCAAAAACAGGGGCTGGCGTCGTTTTAGGGATCACCGGTACCGGCGGGGCCGGTAAAAGTAGTGTGACAGATGAAATAGTACGCCGCTTCCTCCGCAGTTTCGATCAGCAGACCATTGCCGTTATTTCTGTGGATCCTTCCAAGAAAAAAACCGGTGGCGCCCTCCTCGGAGACCGTATCCGTATGAATGCGATCCACCATCCCCGGGCCTATATGCGCTCCCTGGCTACCAGGGAAAGCGATAAAGCCGTCAGCGCACACGTACAGGAAGCGATCGATATCTGTAAAACAGCCGGTTTTGACTTGATCATACTGGAAACTTCCGGCATCGGCCAGAGCGATACCGCCATTACTGATCACTGTGACGTGGCCCTCTATGTGATGACGCCAGAATATGGCGCTGCTTCTCAGCTGGAAAAGATCAATATGCTGGATTATGCAGACGTCATCGCTATCAACAAGTTTGATAAAGCAGGCGCCCTGGATGCACTCCATGACGTACGCAAACAATTTAAACGCAATCATAGCCTCTGGACCGCTACCGACGATCAATTACCGGTTATCGGCACAATCGCATCCCAGTTCAACGACCATGGCATTAACCAGCTGTTTGAAAAATTGCTGGCGGTGATCGATGAGAAAAAAGCCGTCCGTTTCGGTAATGTAACACATGAAACAACAGACGCGACTACCACCAAATCGCAGATCATTCCGCCCTCCCGGGTACGTTATCTGGCGGAAATCAATGAAAGCATCCGCGATTATGGAAAGTGGGTAGACGAACAATGCAATATTGCCACCCGTCTGTATCAATTAGAGGGAGCCGCTTCCCTGTTGAATGAGGGTCAGCAGAAAACCATAAAAGATATTGCCGATCACCTGCGCACCCAGCTGCACCCTGAATGCCAGCAATTACTGGGCAACTGGCCGGCGCTGAAAAAACAATATACGGCTCCTTTCTACGAATTCCAGGTAAGAGATAAAGTAATCAAACTTCCGCTTTACAGCGAAAGTCTTTCAAAGTCTTCAATACCCAAAATCAGTTTATCGAGATATAACGACTGGGGTGATATCCTCCGCTGGCAACTGACCGAAAATCTGCCAGGTGAGTTTCCTTATGCGGCAGGTGTATTCCCACTGAAAAGAGAAGGAGAAGATCCTACCCGTATGTTTGCTGGTGAAGGCGGGCCGGAACGTACCAATAAACGCTTCCACTACGTATCCGTCGATCAGCCGGCTAAGCGCCTCAGTACTGCATTTGACAGTGTAACCCTGTATGGAGAAGATCCTGCACACCGCCCGGATATTTACGGAAAGGTAGGTAACTCAGGGGTCAGCATTGCCACTGTGGATGATGCTAAAAAGCTGTATAGCGGTTTCGATCTCTGCGATCCGAAGACATCTGTGTCTATGACTATTAATGGTCCGGCGCCGATACTACTCGCCTTCTTCATGAATGCCGCCATTGATCAGCAGTGTGAAAAATATATTGCTGCGAATGGTCTGACTGATAAAGTGAATGCCCTGATCAAAGCAAAGTTCAGCGATAATCCGCTACCCCATTACAACGGAGATCTGCCTCATGGCAATGATGGTCTGGGGTTAAAGTTGTTAGGGATTTCCGGTGATGAAGTACTGGAAAAAGAAGTCTATGAAAAGATAAAGGCACATGCATTATCCACTGCGCGAGGTACCGTGCAGGCCGATATTCTGAAGGAAGATCAGGCACAGAATACCTGTATTTTCTCCACTGAATTTGCACTGAAACTGATGGGGGACGTGCAGGAATATTTTATCAGTCAGAAAGTACGCAACTTCTACTCTGTGAGCATTTCGGGTTATCATATTGCAGAAGCAGGCGCTAATCCTATTACGCAGCTGGCCTTTACATTGTCGAATGGTTTTACCTATGTAGAGTATTACCTGAGTCGCGGTATGCATATCGACGACTTTGCGCCTAATCTCTCGTTCTTCTTCAGCAATGGTATGGACCCTGAATATGCGGTGATAGGTCGTGTAGCACGCAGGATCTGGGCTAAAGCGATTAAATACAAATACAAAGGCAACGACCGTTCGCAGAAACTAAAATATCATATTCAGACTTCCGGCCGTAGTCTGCACGCACAGGAAATTGACTTCAACGATATCCGCACCACCTTACAGGCATTATACGCCATTTACGATAACTGTAATTCATTACATACAAACGCCTATGACGAGGCCATTACCACGCCTACAGAAGAAAGCGTGCGCAGGGCAATGGCTATTCAGCTGATCATCAACCGGGAATTAGGTACTGCGAAAAATGAAAATCCGACACAGGGATCTTTCTTTATCGAAGAACTGACTGACCTGGTAGAAGAAGCTGTAATGGCCGAATTCCAGCGTATTACGGAAAGAGGCGGCGTATTGGGAGCGATGGAAAGAATGTATCAGCGTAACAAGATCCAGGAGGAAAGTCTGCATTATGAATCGCTCAAACATACCGGCGAATATCCGATTGTCGGTGTGAATACATTCCTGAATAAGAAAGGCTCTCCGACAGTTATTCCGGAAGAGGTGATCCGTTCCACACAGGAAGAAAAAGAGTTCCAGATCAATACGCTGACCGCCTTCCATCAGCGACATCATCACCGCAGCACTGCTGCATTACAACAACTTCAGCAGGTGGCGATCAACAATGGTAACCTCTTTGAAGAATTAATGGAAACCGTTAAACATTGCTCTCTCGGACAAATTACACATGCACTTTATGAAGTAGGTGGCCAGTACAGAAGGAATATGTAATCATAAACCGGTTAAAACCGCTGCCTTCTTCGAATAAATAGCTAATTCTTCGTACTACACCCTTACTACGCCGTTATTACGCCGCTATCTCTTCGTTCAGGAACGGAGAAATAGCGGCGTAATAACGGAATAATGAGCCTTTAATGGGATAAATAAAGCGCGGATCAGCCACCATGGGGGATGTAAAGAAGTACCATTTTTGACAGCAAGATGAGTTGAACGGACAATTATTTATAGCGCAGATAAGTGGTTATGGCTGAGGAGGCTATATATCATCTATCATTTTAGTTTCATTTCGAAATGGTTCTTTTGGGATTTGTTGTATTTATTCGCAGCAAAAAAACGCCTATAAATAAAATGCCCCTGCATAAAAAATTTATGCAGGGGAAGAAAATCTACACGAGGCAAAATGCGCATCGCTAGATTTCATTGACGTGGAATTAGATAATATTTTACGTGGAATCTATAAAACGTGGAACTTATAAAAGCTAATATTCTAACATGGAATTACATAAAAGCATTAACGTAGAATTATATAAAAGCACTAACATGGAAATTTATAAAAGCGTGTTTTTACGTAACATGGAATAATATAAAAGCAATATGTTTGAATCTCTACATTTCTTCGTTCATTTGAATTTCTTTCGTAGCGGGTCTTCAAATTGGCAATTGCTACCTTAGAAACTCAGATTTAAATTTTGGCCTTTCAGATACTTTCGTTTCGTTACACAATCTTAATTAAATTTTTGTTAATAAAAAACATTTTTAACATCTTTTTTTTAAAAATAATAAGTGTAAAAAATACGAAATTATAAGCAAATAAGCCATAGTGGCTGATTTAAATGATTTTAACCATTACTTTCAAAGTATTTGTATTTTACGTTCTGATAGCATTTTTTATATGTATACGAAAGAAATAGAAATCACTTTGCTTCAATTAGCAAAGGACCTGTTAGGAAAATTGCAGCAAAAAGAAACTATCCAGGACCTGGATAGTACGCTGGAGAACCTGCGCCGGGTTATTATTTATAATGACTGGCGTTACTATGTGCAAAGTGACCCCGTTTTAAGTGATTACGAATATGATCAGTTGTTTGCCTGGTTGAAAGAACTGGAAACCGCTAATCCTGACAAAGTCAGCGCTGACTCCCCCACGCAGCGCGTTGCACTGGGTATTTCAAAGAATTTCCCCACAGTACAGCACCTGGTACCGATGCTGAGTCTGGAAAACTCCTACAATGCAGATGATCTTAATGACTGGGACCGCAAGGCACGTGAGATCAGCGGACTGACAGACATCGAGTATTGTATTGAACCCAAGTTTGACGGCGCCAGTATTTCCCTCATTTATGAGAATGATAAGCTGACCCGTGGCGCCACCCGTGGCGATGGCGTATCCGGAGAAGATATTACCGCAAATATCAGACAGATACGTTCTATTCCGCTGAGTGCACACTTCGCAGCCCATGGTATTCAATCCATAGAGATAAGAGGAGAAGTGTTGATCAATAAGAATACGTTCAAAGCATATAATGACCAGCGTGCAGCTGATAACCTGCCTCCGCTGGCCAATCCGCGTAATGCGGCTTCAGGTTCACTCCGGATGGTAGATCCGCGTGAAGTAGCCAAACGCGGACTGGAAGCATTCCTCTACCACATGAGCTATCACGTGATGGATGATGGAAAAACCGAACCACAAGAGATCAAAACACACAGCAATACCCTGCAGCTGCTTGCCAGCCTTGGCTTCCGCTCTCCTGCAAAGGAAATGAAAGTGGTAAAAGGCATCCAGGCAGTCATTGATTATGTACTGGAATTTGAAAAGGAAAGAGACAATCTGCCTTATGAAATAGATGGTATGGTGATCAAGGTGAATGATTATGCCTTGCAGGACAAACTGGGTATGACCACACACCATCCCCGCTGGGCAATGGCGTACAAGTTCAAAGCCAGACAGGCGACCAGTAAATTACGCAGGGTTGAATTCCAGGTAGGACGTACCGGTTCCGTTACGCCTGTTGCGAAAATCGATCCTGTACCTATAGGCGGTGTTACGGTTGGTTCCATTTCATTGTTCAATGAAGATGTCGTAAAAGAAAAGGACCTGAAAATAGGCGATACCGTACTGGTAGAAAGAGCGGGCGACGTGATTCCTTACATCGTGAAATCACTTGCAGATCTGCGCGATGGTACTGAGGAAGAGATTAAATTTCCTACGGAATGTCCGGTGTGTAATGAACCACTGTTCAAACCAGAGGGTGAAAGCGTATGGCGCTGTATCAACCTGATGTGCGAGGCACAGGTAGTGGAGAGAATGATTCATTTCGTCAGCAAAGACGCGATGGATATCCGTAGTCTGGGTGAGAGCAACGTTCGTAAATTCTATGGCCTGGGACTGATGAAAGATATTCCAGGCATCTATAAAATAGACTTCGCCCAACTGGAAAAGCTGGAAGGCTTTGGTAAGAAATCGTTGACCAACCTGCAAAGCGCCATAGAGCAGTCAAAAACGCAACCTTTACATAGACTGATCTTCGGTCTGGGTATTCGTTATGTCGGTGAAACTACGGCCAAGACACTCGCAAATGCCGTTAATCACCTGCTGGATCTTAAAGACTGGACAGAAGAGCAGTTACTCGCACTGGAAGATATCGGACCAAAAGTAGCCGGTAGTATCAACCAGTTCTTCCACCTGGATGACAGTATTCATATGCTGCAGGAATTAGAAGCGTTGGGGCTGAATCTGAAAAGCACTAAAGCAGATCATCCAGGCGGCGGTAATCTTGACGGACAAACCTTCCTTTTTACCGGTACGCTGAACAAGCTGAAACGCAATGATGCAGAAGCGATGGTAGAGCAACAGGGAGGTAAAATATTAAGCGGCGTAAGCAGCAAACTGAACTTCCTGATTGTAGGTGATGATGCCGGCAGTAAACTGGAGAAAGCGAAAAAAATCAACACGATCAGGATACTGAGTGAAGATGAATTCCTGAACCTGATTCAATCACAGGCACCGGTTACGGAATCATAAAGCAGACGAGCAGCATGGATGATAAATATTATATGCAGCAGGCGCTTCGTGAAGCCCGTAAAGCATTTGATGCAGGAGAGGTACCTGTTGGCGCTATCGTGGTACTGAGCGATAAGATCATTGGTAAAGGCAGCAACCAGGTAGAAATGCTGAACGACTGTACCGCACATGCAGAAATGCTGGCATTAACAGCGGCTTTCAATTACCTGGGCAGCAAGTATCTCATGGAAGCCACCTTATACGTAACGCTGGAACCCTGCCTGATGTGTGCAGGTGCGCTTTACTGGAGCAAGATCGGACGTATCGTATATGCGGCAAAAGATGAAAAAAACAGTTATCGCAGAGTAGCAGGCGCTACTTCTCCTTTCCATCCCAAAACGAAAGTAGAGCAAGGGCCTTGTGAAGAAGAGAGTCTGCAGTTAGTGAAGACCTTCTTCGAACAGCGAAGAAAATAAACGAAAGCGGCGTTGCCTCACCAGAGACAACGCCGCTTTTCTTTCAGCAATATATATAGCTTTTAATTTTTCTTTTCCATCAGTTTGTTCATCGCCATCATCTGCTGCATAGTATGATCCATTCCTTCGGAGGAACCATCCAGGAAGATCACATTTCCTTTACTATTTTCAGCGAAATGTTTGATTGCTTCTGTCCACATAGAGAAAAGGATTACGGAAGTATCCAGGTTAGCCTGCTGCATTTCTTTGGCTGCCATGGTCATACCTTTTGCCACCTCTTCGCGGAACAAAGCCACACCCATACCACGTAACTGTGCAGCCTGACGTTCTGCTTCGGCAGCGATCTTAATCGCATTACCATCTGCTTCAGCGGCTTTGGTTTTTGTGATCAGCAATGCCTGACCTTCGTTCTCAGCAGCAGCTTTCAGGTTATTGGAAGCTACCACCTGCGCCATGGATTTCATGATCGCATCATCGAAGGTAATGTCGTTCATCTGGAGATCCTGTAAATGAAAACCCCAGGCTTCCAGGGTCTGATCGATCTGTTCTTTTACGTGTTCAGTGATATCGCGACGCAGACCCAGAACTTCTGACTGACGTTTGGTAGCCACAAAACCACGAATAGAACCCTCAATGGTACGTACCAGTGCCTGCATGAAGCTACGTTCATCCACAAACTTAAATGCTACGTTTTTGATGGTTTCTTCGTCCTGGTTCCATACGGAATAGAGCAGCATGGCCTTAAAGTAAACATTGGCCTGGTCAACGGTAATAGCCTGGAATTCCAGTTCTACCGAGCGGTTCTGGATAGAGATGCGTTTAAATACCTTTTCAACCAGTGGAATTTTAAAATTCAGGCCAGGGAAGAGAATCCGGTTATACTTTCCGAAGATAGTGGTGACGCCGATTGTACCCTGCTGTACGGTTACGAAACTTGACAATAGGATAAACAGGATAATGACGCCGATTACAATGTATGCAATACTCATAATTTGGAGTTTATGAGTATAAATGTATGATAAAAGACGGCAATATGGAAATGACTTTACCTGAGAATGTTAAGATTCATAAAAGAGACAAACAACGGACGAAAGCCGAGTTAAAAACACAACGAATGAATGTTAAATTCGCTTAGGTCATATTCTTTGTTTCCTTGTAAAGTAAATGTATACGTCGTCAAGTTCGATCTGCTTCAATTGATAAGCAAGCCGGGTTCTGAGATCCCCCGTCTCATCCTTGATCTTTTTATATTGATATTTCAACATTTCATATCTCGCCATTATCTCCTCTGCTGTTGCTGAACGGTCAAGTTGCAAGATACTCAACGCACTTTCATCTGTAATCATAGCAATAGGGGTTTCGGATGTCTTTCTAACGTTTAAAAAATCTGTTTTTCTAATGCCACTAATTTAGTCGACTTTATCCTGGCATCAAATACCCAAGCTTGGGTATTTTTACCTGTATTTCCTCTAACCACCTACAGTTTACACTACATAATTTATTGATAACCAACCTTTCTTGCTAAAGCGATTAATTCGGTTGTATTACGGACTTTCAGCTTGATCCGGATATTTTTACGATGTGTTTCTATAGTATAACGACTAAGATTTAACTCAGCGGCTATCTCTTTGTTATTCAATCCCTTTACAGTGAGTTTGAGAATATCTTTCTCACGCGGGGTGAGTTTACTGATGAGATCTTCATGTTTACGACGCATGACATCCAGCATGGCTTCAGTTAGCTGGTCATTGGTATCCATGGCCATGGTCATATCTACAAATGCACAGATCACCTCTTTCACACCACCGGCTTCATCCCTGCTGTAAGGAATAGCAATGCCTGTCAGCCAGCGCCAGTTTTCGGCGCCCCGTTTACGAAACCGCAAGACTCCCCCAAATACATTCTTATTCTCTTTGAACGACTGTTGGGCTATGACAGCCAGTTCAAAATCATCGGGATGCATGACTTTTTTAAAGAAATCCAATCCCAAGCTATTCATTTCCGCTAAAGTGTATCCTGTTACATCTTCCATATAGCGGTTACACCAGTTGATCGTTTTGGAATTATTCTGGTGAGTATAAAGCATAGCGGGGAAATGGTCTAAAAGACTTTCCAGTGACTGGATGCGGGTCTTTAACAGTTCATTTTCCTTTTGTAAGGCGTTGAGGGAATAGCTCTGGCCCATGTCCGAATCTGTCAACATACATTAAGTTTTATACAAACAATAGCTGAAACTTAAGGGCTCAGGAGTGACATAGCAAACCTGATCCTACGCAACGCAGGATTGTCTAGTATTGTAACTTTCAAGTTTAAACGAACAGGAATGTAACACGAAAATTTGTTACAACGCTTAACGTAAATATAAAATAAAAAAGTATATATCCAACATAATTGGTATGCGAATTGGGCGAAACCACCTAGTCGCGGGAGGCGACAGGGAATTAGGAATTAAAAATTAGAAATTAAGAATTAGGAATTAGGAATTAGGAATTGGTTAGTCTGAAGGCCCCGATAAGCCCATTTTTGAATAAGCGCCGGTTGCATCAGGCTTAGCGGCAAAGGTCGATCCTTCAAGGAATAGACGCTATAGTTGATGTGTAAGACCATTAGTCATTTTAATTCTTAATTGTTAATTCTTAATTCTTAATTGTGCCGCCGGTCCCGGCCGTGTTTGATATTTATGATATTAGGCAGTAAATTTGAAAACTCTTTTTGAGATACATATTCATTAACGCAATAAAACATTAAGTTATGGCATTTACACTTCCGAGCTTACCGTACGCACACGACGCACTGGAACCACATATTGATAAACTGACAATGGAAATTCACCACGGTAAGCACCATCAGGCATATGTAGACAACCTGAACAAAGCGATTGCCGGTACTGAAAATGAAAATAAATCCCTGGAAGAGCTGGTAGCAAGCGCTGGTAAAATCAGCCCTGCTGTAAGAAACAACGGTGGTGGTCACTGGAACCACAGCTTCTTCTGGAAAGTAATCGGCCCTAATGCAGGTGGTGAACCTACAGGCGCGCTGGCAGATGCTATTAAGAGCACTTTCGGTTCTTTTGAAGAATTCAAAGAGAAATTTGCTAACGCCGGTGCTACCCGTTTTGGTTCCGGTTGGGCATGGTTGATCGTAAAAGACGGTAAACTGGAAATCACTTCCACGCCAAACCAGGACAATCCACTGATGGATGTTGCTGAAGTAAAAGGTACGCCAGTATTGGGTATCGACGTTTGGGAACACGCTTACTACCTGAAATATCAGAACCGTCGTCCGGAATACCTGAAAGCTTTCTGGAGCGTGGTTAACTGGAGCGAAGTAGCTAAGAACTACGAAGCTGCTAAATAATTTTAGCGGCTTTCCCATAAAGATAAGGCCCGGTCGCTGACCGGGCCTTATTATTTACAATTGTTTGATCTTCACATTCCTGAACCATACTTCGCTTCCGTGATCCTGGAGGTCTATATGACCTTTTTTTGTTTCACCGTAAGCTTTGGCATCTTTCCATTTACCTTCTTTTCTGGCCTTCTTCCATTCAGGAGAACCGATCTGATAGTCAGCAGTCTTCTGACCGTTCAGCCAGTGTTCCACATGTCCTTTATTTACAACAATACGGGTATGATTCCACTCCCCAACTGGCTTAGCCGCAGCTACCAGCGGAGCGCCCATTGCGTAGTTAGCGCCGGTTTTCTGCCAGTCCTCCAGTTTTTCAGGGAAGTTCTCATCATCGATCAGCTGGTACTCAGGACCGCTCAGATAAGCTGATTCCTGGTCTTCTGAAGCCAGATAGATAATACCGCTGTTACCTTTTGGAGCAATCTTCCAGTCCGTACGGAACTCAAAGTTTTCATATGTGCTGTCGGACGTCAGATCCGCACGTTTATCACTCTTATCTTTTTCGCTTCCCAGGCAGTGCAGGGTACCATTATCGGCTACCCAGCTATTCGACTGTTTGCTTTTATAAATATGCCAGCCATCAAGGTTCTGACCGTTGAACAACAATGTCCATCCTTCTGATTTTTCTGTATCTGACAGCAGGTTGTCTGCTGCATCTGTTACAGGCGCCTGCGCTGCAGACGTATCGGCTGTGACGGTAGTACTGTCATTCGACGTGGAATTTGAACCACCGCCGCATGCTGCCAGGCTGATGGCCATTACTGATAATGCCGGAACAAATAATTTCATCATGATCTTTGGTTTATTTGTTTATCGATTTCAGGGCTTTAGGATCCCATTGAATAATACGGTTGTTAAAGTAGCTATCGTTACACAGTAATGCAGGTGCGGCTGCCCGATAGCCAAACAGGGCGTCTTCACTTACTTTACCACCTGTGCGCATCGCATTGAACAGATTGTAGAAGTGATCAAAATGAGCGCCTTTATAGCCTTCTTCCGCTACATATTCCAGCTTATCCGGCGGCAGCATTTCCTTACGGTCATAAACGTACTGTTTACCATGATCGACATCCTTTTTGCCCTGCAATAAAGGATCGTCTGTAGCTGCATATGTTTTGTTGCGATACAGGGTTACCTTATCCCATTCTACCGTCATAGAACCTTCGCTGCCTACCATCCGCAGATAGTTGGTACCACCGGTACCATCCACGAAGTTCACGCGCAGGGAAAGGTTAAATGCAGGATGTACTTCCGTTTCAGGATAGTCAAACATGCCGAGCATTACATCCGGTACTTCACGGCCATCTTTCCAGTAACGGAGACCACCGGTAGCCATTACTTTTTCTGGTCCGATAGAACCGGTTACAAAATGCAGACTGGAGAACAGGTGTACAAACAGATCGCCGGATACGCCGGTACCATAATCCCTGTAATTACGCCAACGGAAAAAGCGTAAGGGGTCGAAATCTCTTTTAGGCGCATTTTTCAGATAAGTGGTCCAGTCGACGGTTTTCGTAGAAGCGTCCGCCGGAATAGGGTACTGCCAGGCGCCGAAGGGAGACATACGTGCCCAGAATCCTTCCGCATAATTGAGTTTTCCGATAGCGCCGTCTTTCAGCAATTGTCTGGCTTTTTCATTCCCCAGAGAACTCATCCCCTGGCTTCCTACCTGGTATACCACTTTGCTGTTTTTCTGTTGTGCCTCTACTACGGCAGGGCCTTCAGAAATGTCATGTACCATGGGTTTTTCGCAATAGACAGATTTGCCTTTATTCATCGCAGCCACGGAGATGTCTTTGTGCCAGAAATCGGGTGTGGCGATAATAACCGCATCTACATCTTTACGCTCAAGGATCTCACGATAATCGCGGGTAGTAAAGATGTCGTTACCCCATTTCTTTTTTGCATCTGCAAGACGACCATCGTAGAGGTCACAGGCGGCTATCAGTTTAGCGCCGGGTACGGTAATAGCGGTATTGGTATCCGCAGTACCCATGCCACCGGCTCCGATCAGTGCGATCTGGATCTGGTCATTGGCACTATACTTTTCGTTTACACGCGACAGTGATTCGAGGTTACGTTTTCTGTCGGCTGCTGTGATGATGTTGGGCAATAAAGAGGCGCCCACTACTCCTTTCGCCACTTTGGTGATAAATCCCCTGCGAGAGTTGTTATTAGCATTTTCAGGCATGCAGTTCTTTATTTTGGTTTTTAATAACGTGTGTAGAGAAGAGAAGCATAAATTAAAATTAAAATGCCGGAAATCATAATTTTCCGGCGGCTGCCTGAAAAAGAAAAGTCCACAAACAGGTGCGAAAGCAGCCTGCTTATGGACTTTTATCCTTTTAAAAAGAAGTTGTTGTTATTTCAGTAACTGCTGATAACGTTCCGGTGAATGCAGTACGGCAATCGCCTCATTGACTTCATTATCACTGGAAAGTGATTTTTCAATACGACCACGCTGCATATAGTAACGGCTGGCGATCTCTTCTTCCAGTAACCGTTTGATTTCTGTTTTATTCTTCAGCAGGTCCTGTTTCTTATCATGTTTCATTTTGACCTGCAGCGCTTCAAACTCTTTTGCTACTGCCTCATAGTATTTCTCTTTTCTGGCGGTAGCCTGGAATGATTCCAGGGCTTCTTCACTACGGGTTTTGTAGCTGTAGTTTCTGCCATCGAGATATTTCAGGAAATCGGAGAAATCGTCTTCACTAAGTTCGAAGGTATTGGCAGCTGCAATTTTCGGATGACTGTAGTAATACTGGGTAGCGAAATCAAAGATGTATTGTTTACGCAACAGGGTGATAGCTACCTGGCTGAGCAGGGTTGGTTCTACTGCATCATCTGGTTCTATGCCACCGCCATCTCTTACTTTACGGCCAGCTACAGTATTAAAGGATTTACGCACAGAATCGGCTACATATTCCACCTCACCATCGCTGTTTCTGTGGGAATAGTCAATGGCCTGGATACAGCGACCGCTTGGTGTGTAGTATTTCGCGGTGGTCACTTTCAGTTTCGCATTATAAGGCAGCGGACGCGTGGTTTGCACTAATCCCTTACCAAAGGAACGCTGACCGATAATTACGCCCCTATCGAGGTCCTGAATAGCGCCTGCCACGATTTCTGAAGCGGAAGCCGAGGAGCGGTTGGTCAGTACGACCAGGGGGATATGTGCATCGAATGCGGATGTTTCGGTTTTATATTCCCTGTCCCAGCTCTTTACTTTTCCTTTGGTGCTAACAATCGTTTTATTCTTATCCACGAAGATATTGGCCACTACCACTGCTTCATCGAGTAAACCACCCGGGTTACCTCTGAGGTCCAGTATCAGCCCTTTCATGGAAGGATATTGCTTTTTAAGTTCTGCGAAAGCCCCTTGTACCAGTTCCCCGCTGTTTTCGGTGAACTGTGTCATCCTGATATACCCGATATCGCGGTTGGTGATACCGGAGAAGCTGACAGCTTTCACATTGATTTCTTCCCGATTAATCTTCCTGGTGTTCTGTGCACCGGTAACAGGATGTTTGGTGATCATATCCAGGGAAGAGCCCGGAGCACCTTTCAGCATACGGCTGATCTCCTCCTGGTCCAGTCCTTTGATATCCTTCCCATCAAGTGAGAGAATGATATCGCCAGGTTTCACACCGGCTTTATCCATCGGACCGCCTTCGTATACGTCGGTGATAACGGTGCGTTCGCTGTCGGTATTGACGGACACCCCTACTCCACCGTATTTACCGGTGGCCATAAACTTTAGTTCATCCAGGTTTTCTTCCGGTATGAAATCAGTGTAAGGGTCTGTCTCTTCCAGCATGGCGTCAATGCCTTTATGCATGAGTTTTTCGGGAGGCAATTCATCTACGTAGTAGGTATTGAGTTCGCGGTAAAAGGCGGCGAATATGTCAAGATTCTTGGCTATTTCGAAGTACTTATCCTTCTCATTATAAGCCATGATACTCATACCGCCGGCCACCAGCAGCACCAATACCAGCATCATTCTTCTATTTCTGCGAAAAAATGCACGCATAGGTTCTTTCAGTTAGTCTGTTACAGAGAAAAAGCTTCTGTTGTGAAAATTAGTCAATCTATTAAACATAAACTGTTAAAACATTGGGATCTATCCTAATAACTAGGTGCTTTCCAGCCTAAGGTACGGGATCGTGTCCATGCCCACCCCAGGGGTTGCAGGACAATATGCGTTTAATGGTCAGGTAACCGCCTTTGAACAGCCCATGTTTTTGCAGGGCTTCCACACCGTATTGGGAACAGGTGGGGGTATAGCGGCATTTATTAGCACCCAGCAGCGGGGAGATCCCCCATTGGTAGATCCTGATCAGCCATATAAACGGGTAACTCAAGTATTGGAAGACTTTCATTATTGCGCCACTTCTTTTTCCAGCTTCTTTAAAATTACCGAAATTTTATGGTGCAGGGTGGCATAGGGGGCTATTTTCTTATCTGTATAAATAAAGAAAACGAGCAGCTGACGGGACTGTTGCTGCAATGTGTTGTAGAATTCCTGCTTTTGCAGGCGCCAGCATTCGCGGGTAAGACGTTTTACCCGGTTACGGTCTACGGCATGAGGGAACCGCTTCGTAGAGGCGCTAAAGCCGACCTGTACGGGATATTTACTGAGAGGTTGATCTACCTGCATATACACTATGCGGTAGGGAAAAACAGAAAACGCTTTTCCTTCGCGAAAAAGCGTTTCAATGAGTTTTCTGCTTTTTAACCTTTCTTCCTTGTTAAAAGAATAAGTTTTTATGGCAAGTTCGATTTATCAACCTATAGCGATACATTCTGTTCTATCAGGAACCAGCCTTAAAGCCTGTGCACTTCTCAGTTACACAGTTAAACAGCGGTTCTTATTTCAGCTTCCGCTCGTCAGAAACTGTTAATTTCTTACGTCCTTTAGCTCTACGGGAAGCTAATACTTTACGGCCGTTAGCAGTTTCCATTCTCTTTCTAAAACCATGAACGCTCTTTCTGCGTCTGTTATGCGGTTGAAAAGTACGTTTCATTTTAATATTTTGTTTTTACCTGTACTATACTAAACACTATCCCGGATTGCGGAATCCTGTTTTTAAAACGGAAGGCAAAGGTAGGGAAAATTATCAAATAGTAAAGTGTTTTCTAAAAAAAACTGCCCCGGAGTTACTCCGGGGCAGCTATAAAAGTTAATAACTGCTTATAGCGAATTATTTGATACCCAGTTTTGTTTTAACAGCCGGAGCCAGGTCATCACCTGCAGGAGACACCAGCAGAACGCCTACAGAGCTGTCGATTACGTAACCGTAGCCTTTTTCTTTAGCTACATCTTCGATTGCTTTACGTGCTTTATCGTAGATTGGTTTCAGGATTTCACCACGTTTCTGCTCGATTTTCTGCTGAGCTGATTCCTGGTAGTCCTGTATATTTTTCTGAGCAGTCTGGATCTCTTTAGTTTTGATCTCCTTCATGTTATCAGTCATAGTAGCTGCAGATTTATCGAATTCAGCCAGTTTCTTCTGGTATTCATCGATCAGCCCTTTACCATCTTTATCCAGCTCCTCTGCAAACTGCTGCAGTGTTTTCTGTGCAGTCTGTGCCTCCGGCATAGCCTCGATCAGAGCTTGAGCGTTAATATGTCCAACCTTGGACTGAGCCATTGCATTTACGCTGAACAATCCTGAAACTGCCACGAAAGCAATAATTACATACTTCTTCATGATGTTGTCTGTGTTTAAAAAACTTTTAATACTAATACAAAGGTTATAAAATGGTTTATACGATTACTCGCCTGTAGCCGGTGCGTCTTTCTTAATACCCAGGGAACGCAGAATGTCGTCGCTCTTATCCAGTTTAGGATCAGAGAAGATGACAGTTACTCCTCCCGATTTATCCAGTATGAAGTCATACATCCTCTGCGCGGCCAGTTTCTGAACGGCGTTGTAAACTTTATCCTGAATAGGCTTTACCAGTTCCTCACGTTTCTTGAAAAGATCTCCTTCATATCCGAAGCGCTTCTTCTGCAGATCTTTTGCTTCTTTCTCCTTTGCTATTATTTCTTCCTCTCTTTTATGTTTCAGTTCTTCTGTCAGCATCACCTGTTCTGCCTGATAAGACTTGTACATCTTATCTACTTCCAGGAATTTAGCGTCTATTTCTTTCTGCCATTGTTCTGCGACAGCATCCAGTTTACCCTGTGCCTCTTTATAATCAGGCACGTTTTCCAGGATATACTTTGTGTCTATCACGCAGTAGCGCTGTGCAAAGGCCGTAAATGTGCAACAGAACAGAACGGCGGCTATGAGGGATATTTTTTTCATACTTGTCGTTTTCAAATTACCTGCCAAATTGATACCAGGGTTCGAAATTGCAATATATAATTTAAAATTTATTCTAACATCATTCCGCACTACCACTTTAGGTCCATTATACTGCACTTTTTTCTTCATGCGACTGACTGAATATCAACGCCTGCGCGTTTTTTATGCCAACGGGCGTATCGATTATTCCGGTTCGAAGCCCAGCATGAAGGTGAACTTAGCAGCATCTTTCAGACCATTGCCGGACTGCAGACGGTCGAAACCGATACCATAGTCAAATCCAAGCAGACCAAACATCGGCAGGTAGAAACGCATACCGAGACCTGCTGAACGACGTAATCTGAACGGATTGAAGTCTCTTACATCGCGGTAACCATTGGCTGCCTCCACGAACGCCAGACCAAAGATGGTAGAGCTTGGGTTCAGACTGAACGGATAACGTAACTCCATCACATATTTGTTGAACACGGTGAAACCTTCATAACCTGTTGGTTGTCCGGTTTCTGAGTTCATCCTAGGATCCGAGGTATAGTATACCGGATAACCTCTCTGGGAGATGATATCACGGTCATAGATCGCGAAGTTACTCAGACCATCGCCACCCAGCTCAAAACGACCAAATGGAGACAATGTTGTGCGGTTGTTGTAGCGGCCGATGTAACCGAATTTAGCGGCTACTTTCAGTACGAACACTTTGTTATCAGAACCTTTAGGTCTGCTCAATGGAACGTACCACTCCGCGTTGAAACGATATTTCTGGTATTCAATCAGGTTAAACTGATCCTGAATAGACTCCAGTTTGTAATCCCTGTTAGGATTAAATATGGAGTAAGGAGGCGTGAACTGTCCGGACAACAGGAAGTTAGAACCACTGCTCGGATAGATCTGCTGGTTCACAGATGAACGGGCGAGGGTCAGTTTAATGTTGACGTTATTGGAAGTACCGCTGGAGAAACCAGGAATATTGAAATAGTTATAGTTCTTCAGTTTATACTGCTGATAGTTCAGGGAGTAGATCAGCGTGAAGAAGTCATCAGGCCATTTCAGCTGTTTACCGAGGGATACGGAACCACCCAATACTTTGAAGTAAGCATTGTTAGACAGGGTGCTACCATATATATAAGCAGAATAAGCGTTCGGGTTCTGGTAGCTGCTGTAGAAGCTGACAGAGAACTGGTTACGCTTTTTACCACCTAACCATGGCTCGGTAAATGAGAAGTTATAGGAGCGATAGGCTTTACCGTTGGATGATACACGCACAGATAATTTCTGGCCGTCACCACTTGGTAATGGATCCCATGTTTCCTTTCTTAAAATGTTACGCAGGGAGAAGTTGTTGAAGGTCACACCCAAAGTACCGGTCAGACCGATGTAACCACCCCATCCTGCAGATAATTCCAGCTGGTCATTCGCTTTCTCTTCTACAGTGTAGTTGATATCCACGGTACCATCCTGGATGTTCGGGATAGGGTCCATACCGATCTTCTCAGGGTTGAAGAAACCGAGGTTCGCGATCTCGCGGTTGGAACGGATCAGGTCAGTACGGCTGAATTTCTCACCAGGCAGCGTACGCAACTCACGACGGATTACGTGTTCGTTGGTTTTTTCGTTACCGGCAATACGTACTTCTTTGATGGTTGCCTGCGGACCTTCAGAGATACGGATCTCATAGTCGATGGTATCGCCATGGATCGCCACCTCTACAGGGTCAGCACGGAAGAACAGGTAACCGAAGTCCATGTACATACCACCGATGTCGCCACCTTCAGAAGACAATAAGCGTTTCTGCAGCAGTTCCTGGTTGTAGGTATCTCCTTTTCTGATACCGAGTACACGGGTCAGCAGGGAGTCGTTATAACGGCTGTTACCTTTCCAGGTAATGTTACCGAAGTAATATTTCTTACCCTCGCTGATCTGCATGGCTACGTTTACACCACCATTGTGCGCACGATAAGTAGTATCTCTCACCAGAACGGCGTCACGGTAACCCTGTGTGTTATAATAAGCGATTACTTTCTCTTTGTCTTCTGCGTATTTGTTCTCATTGAACTTGGCAGAAGAGAATAATTTGAAACGGAAATACGGATCCAGTTGTTCCATAGTGCGGGAAGGATACAGGAAACCGAAGGTTTTCCAGTAGTTTTCCTGCAGTTCGGTTGAATCTTCATATACCGACTCGATATCCGGATATAAAGTGAAGCGGGTACGCTCTTTGGTACCTTTCATTTTCTTCTTCACTCTTGTATCGTCAATATTGTCGTTACCCACGATCTGGATATCGTTCACTTTTGCTTTACCACCTTTTACTACGGTAATTACCAGGTCGGAAGCATTTACCTGGGAGGTATCTGTTCTTTCGGTAATGTTAACAGTAGCATTGCGGAAGCCTTTATCGCCATAGTGTTTAGAGATCACGCCGATTGCATTCTGTTTCATGCTCTCGGTTACAACGGATCCTTTACGCAGGCCGGCTTTTTTTATCAGTTCTTCTGTTTCAGACTTTTTAACACCTCTGAAAACGAAGTTATTCAGACGAGGGCGTTCCTGGAGTTCTATTTCCAGCCAAATCTTCCCGTCTTCTATTTTGGTAACATAAATAGCAACGTTGGCAAACAAACGCTGGCCCCAGAGACTCTGGATGGCCTTTGCGAACTGGTCACCGCCGGGATAAACCACTTTATCACCGACATTGAGGCCTGACAGGGAAATCAGCAGAGATTTATCCAGGTATTGCGTCCCTACAATGGTAATGTCAGCAATTTCGTAAGGCTGTGCCTGTAACGGACCTGATAAATTCAATCCCGCCGCTTGCTGGTCAGGTGTTGGAACCGGCGTAACACTAGTGTCCCTGATCTGGGCGGACACACGAATGCCGGCACTGCAACATAATACTATGGCCAGTAGGCTCTTAGGAAATAATTTCTTCATTCTGCTGTATTTGTTCGCTTGTTTTGCCAAAGCGCCTTTCTCTGTTCTGAAAATTGAGGATGGCTTCGTAAAGGTGTTCTTTGCGGAAATCCGGCCAACGCGTGTCGGTAAAATATAACTCCGCATAGGCCAACTGGTATAGTAGAAAGTTACTGATCCTGCATTCTCCGCTCGTTCTGATCATCAGTTCGGGGTCTGGCAGTGTAGCAGTACAAAGATATTTCTGCCACATCTCAGGGGTTACTGCCTCCGGTGCGAGCTTACCATCTTTTACATCCTGGGCGATATTTTTCGCGGCATTCACGATCTCCCAACGGGCACTGTAACTGAGGGCCATTACCAGGTTAAGCCCGGTATTCTGGCTGGTGATGGACATAGCCTCCTCCATTTCATTTTTACAGTTACCCGGCAGCATGTTCATGTCCCCAATCACATGCAGCCTGATATTATTTTTCATGAGAGTAGCTACCTCATTGCGGATGGTATTTACGAGTAATTCCATGATACCGTTTACCTCGTAAACGGGGCGGTCCCAGTTTTCTGTCGAAAAAGCATACAAGGTAAGGTACCCGATACCTAATTCAGCACAGGCCTCGGTAATATTGCGAACACTTTCGACGCCCTCATGGTGTCCGAAAAGTCTGTCCTGGCCACGCTCTTTAGCCCAACGGCCATTTCCATCCATAATGATGGCAATATGTCGTGGTAACCGTTGCAAGTCTAATTTATCCTTCAAACTCATGAGTATCTCCGGCGGATTATAATATCGATACAGATTTTTAGTAAAGTTTGCAAAGATACAAAAATAGAATTATGCCTTTCCCGGCAAAGGGGGGGAGGGGGTTTTAACGTAGTTTTAACAGCGAAATCCTTTACTGACCGCTGTTTTGCGCCAAAAACTGATAATGAAAATTTAACAAAATAGGCCAATTGGCATTATTGAACTGCCAATAGCCTGACCATGACTGCGAAATCAGAATTTACATCTGTAAGAGGTGAATAAAATGCTGATTGTGAGCTCCGCAGTAACAAACTGGTCCTTGTCCCGGCTGTTGCCACGCTGACGTCCGGCTACCCCGATACGGTCTCCTGTAGCGTAGGAACGGTCCTGTAAAAGATAGGCAGTAGTGTTATGTCCCTGAGCATCAGGAGGAAATACGGCCGGACCAGCATAAGTGGTACTTACATCATCCAGATAGTCGGTGTTGGTAAACCGGTATAAGACCTCCAAACCAAGGTTCACCTTGCGGGAGACGTTATACTTGAAACCTCCTCCCAGCAAAAATGCCAGGGACGTCAGACTGTAAGGCTTCCGATCCGGATACATGGCGCTACCCTGCCCCTCGGTACGCAAGGGTTGCAGACGGTATTTCACCCCGTTCAGGTAAGCATAAGGATTATAATAGAAGAGAGATGCCCCGCCGGTGAAATAAGGCGAAAAGCGGTAATATTGAGAACCCGGCTCAAACCGGAAAAAGTTAAAGTCACCCTGTACCCCCAGCTCAAATACGTCTGTATTGAAACTCAGATTACGTCTGTGCTGAAAATCATTCTTGTTGTAAATATCGGAATAGCCCAGCTGCATAAAACGACCATGTACACGCAGACCAATATAGTCGTTCATGTACTTCCGGTAATAAATGCCTATAGACGGCTTGGCAGCATTCAGCGCACCTTTGGTATTGAGATCCCCAAAATAATGAGCTGCGCCCACTGAAAGGCCCAATTCTCCGGTATATGACAGCTCATTCTGAGCGAAAGCGGGCGTCAGGAACAGGGATATTACTGCTACGAGGCCGGACTTTAAGAAACACTTGAAGAAAAAGTAAGGTTTACCCATAGATCGGTACTGCTTAACGCGACGATAATTCCTTAAACGCGATTATCCCTGCTTTTGGTATTAAATAAATCAAACAAATGTAATGAAAAATACTAATGTGCTTATTTGCAATTCTCTGTACAGATATAATTATTTTAATCTATTTCTCGTGTCTATTCCCCACAACAACTTATTCCGCAATGTATGCAGAAAATTGCTATCATCCAGTCTTAAAAGGCTGATCTTGAAATCTTCCTTTTTGATAGCCAACTGGACCGTATTATCAATTATTTCCATCCTTGAGTCCAGGGTACATAAAAACTGATCGCTACGTCCCTCCACTTCAAATGATATCACATTATTATCCGGAACGATGACTGGTCTCACATTCAGGTTATGCGGCGCCACCGGGGTAATCACAAAACTACCCGCATCCGGAAATACGACCGGTCCGCCACAACTCAGGGAATACCCGGTTGAACCCGTAGGTGTCGCCACAATCAATCCATCTGACCAATAGGTGTTCAGAAACTCACCATTCAGGTAAGTATGGATTTTGATCATCGCGGAAGTATCTTTCTTGTGGATTGTGAAGTCATTCAGCGCGTACGGCACCTCGCCAAACAGCCCGATATTGGAGTCCAGGTGCAGCAGTGAGCGTCGGTCTACCACATAGGTACGTTGCTTCAATGCCTGCACAGCTGCATTAATGGCATCCTTGCCGATACTGGCCAGAAAACCCAGCCGACCAAAGTTGATACCTAATACCGGTACGTTCGTATCCCTTACATAGCAAACAGTGTCCAGGAGCGTCCCGTCTCCTCCCAGGCTAACCAGAATGTCAGCCTTCCCATGCAGATCGCCCGCGCAACAGAATGTGTCAGGTGTTTTACTGAAGCGGATATACGGCGCCAATGACTCGCAGAAAGGTTGGTAAATAACAGTCTCCATTTCCTCCCGCGCCAGCTCATCCAGTAATAACTGGATAATGGGCAGGTCTTCTTTTACAAATCCCCGGCTGTAAATAGCAATATGCATAATCTGATCTTAGTTGGACCATGGGCAAAGCAAAGAATACTTAGCCATGATTGGGCGTAAAAATAGCCTTTTTTAACCTGCCAACTTAAACAAAGATAAAAATGCCCTTGCTACACAGTCTGACCTCTCATTTCAACGGAACAAATAACTAATCCTTAACGGGGTACTGAACTAAGTGACGTTAACGCAGGTGAATATACGTCTGTATCATTCCTGTAATACATTATACAGCGGTTATCAGTTCCACCTATTCTAGTCCCATCGTTGAGTGTAGCGGTTTTATCAACTGTTACACATCTTCACGCCAAACGATCGCGGGTAGCAAATAGTTGCATTTATGGCAGGTAGACGATTACAAACATTCAACAGCAGACATTGGCAGGTAGCTGAGTCAGGCTAAACAAGCAGGGCTTTCAGCAATATCAAACTATATAAAAAGCGAAACGCATATCGGAAGATCCGCTATGCGTTTCGCTTTTACTGAGCATGGTTGCACAATTACATGCTGATATAATTCATCAGCAGATCGTAGTTTTTCTTCAGCAGGTCTTCTTCCTGCTCTTCAGTAATGGTATACTTAATAATGTAATTAAATCTTTCAAAAGTAGCCACCAGTCCATGTAATTCCTGACGATTGGTCTTCAGCAATACTTCCAGGCGACCGGAAGGAAAGGTGATGGTATTCACGCTGAGCAGTGTCACGTCGTTGGACTCTGCAATACGTGCTATTTCACTCAGACTGTAATCACGCGGATCAACATCCAGTGCCAGGATGCCGCCATGTTCCTTCACACCATTATATTGTGCGAGGGCAGTCAGTAAACTATCTTTGGTGAGTACGCCGATATATTCCTTTTCATGGCTGATAACAGGCAGTACGGCTAGTTTCATTTCATGAAAAAGACGTACGGCTTCGAAGAAGTGCGCATTTTCAGCAACAACCGGTTTAGGGCCGTTGTATTCCATGTTTTCCAAAGCAATTTCCGGATCTTCCAGATCCAGTATATCATCTTCTTCTACCAGTGCCAGGTATTTGTTCTCCAACACGAGTGGCAGCTGCGTCAGATGATATTCATTCATCAGTCGCAGGGCTCTCGAACCTGGATCCAGGGGATGCAGAATTGGGACGACGGTTGATATGAGATCTCTTGCCAGCATTGTGTTTGAGCTATTATGATACAATAATAAGAAAAGAATCGCGAACGCCGTCCTTACGGGAAAGATTTGTGATAAACGGACATGCTCTCACTTATATACGAAACGCTGGGTCAGAATGGTTTGTTACATGGGAGACAGGGAAAATTAAGAGTTAAGAATTAAGAATTGGTAAGCCGCACCTGAAAAAAGACTACTTATAAAGCATCAGGCTCATTTTTAATTCTTAATTGATAATTCTTAATTACAAAACAAGAGGCTGTCCGCCACATGGAGAACAGCCTCTTTAAGAATGTTATTCGCAAGAAGGTTTATAGTTCGTTGTTTACTGGTTTTTCAACTTCTCCAGAAACGGATGCAGGATCTTGTTGAATTCGTCCGGACGCTCCATCATCGGGGCGTGGCCGCATTTATCAATGAAGTGCAGTTCTGAGTTAGGAATGAGTTTTTTGAACTCCTCGCCCACCATCGGAGGTGTTACGGTATCGTTCAGTCCCCATACCAGCAGTGTAGGTATTTTGATATCACGCAGTTCTTCGCCCAGGTTATGACGGATTGCGGATTTTGCCAGGGTAATGATCTTGATCACCTTCAGACGGTTGGTAGTAATGTCGAATACTTCATCCACCAGCTCTTTGGTAGCCATTGCCGGATCATAGAATGTCAGTTCCGTTTTCTTACGGATATATTCGTAGTCGCCACGTTTAGGATAAGTTTCACCCATACCATTTTCAAACAGTCCGGAGCTACCGGTCAGTGTCAATGATTTTGTATGCGCTTCCGGATGTTTCAGGAGGTATACCAGTCCTACGTGACCGCCCAGGGAGTTACCAAGCAGGTGTACATTGGTGTACCCCATGGTTTCTATGAACTTGTGTACATACTTCGCGAGTCCTGATACGGAAGTGTCCAGAATATTCAGATCAAACAGAGGCAAAATCGGTACTACTACTTTATTGTAGTGCCGGAAGTAATCAATCAGACCGCCAAAGTTGCTCATTGCTCCGAATAAACCGTGCAATAACACCAAAGGCTCCCCCTCCCCTTCTTCAATGAATTTAAACTTTCCCTGTGTTTTTATTTCGTAAACCATTGCCAAAGCTTGAAAGTCAATTTTGCGCTAAAATAATTCTTTTTATTAATTCAAATAATCTTTGAAGCGAGCTAAGTAGCTTGTATTTCCTTCGCCGCGTTGTCAAAAAATGACTGAAGATTTTCGAACATATCCCTGAAGATGGGAACAATTTTGCCCCATACATTCATCACAACCGGACCAAGAGGCTCAATGTAGGGGTATACTACAGATTGCATCTTTAATTCCGGGCTTAACCAATACATCTGATTGGCAATCCACAATAGGATGCTATAAACAGTGATAAAGATAGCACTATATAATATAATTCCACCTAATTTGTTTAACCATCCCATCATTGCAGCCTCTACCATGGCCTGAATAAGTGTGGCGCCAAACCTCACCAGAAATACGACGCCAACAAAAAGCGCGATGAAACACAGTATGGGTAGCCAGCGGGTGTGAATATTCCAGTGTTCCTGGGCATAGAGGGCCGTTACAGTGGTTAATTTCAACGCGGCTGCCAATCCCAGGGTCACCGCAATAAAGGAGAAAACGGCTACGATCAGCCCACGGCTGTACCCCTTATAGATGGCTAATACCATCAGGATAGCAAAAACTATGTCAATGCCCATGATTTCAATAGGATAAAGAAGGGAAAGAACAGGACCGGCTTTGCTTATCCGTTTACGATCTGCCTGTACCGGTCCTGCTGCTGCAATTATTTGGCTAACAACTCTTTCACCATTGTGGAAATAGCTTTACCATCCGCCTTACCGGCCAGTTGTTTAGAAGCTACACCCATCACCTTACCCATATCGGCAGGTGAACTGGCGCCTGTTGTTGCGATGATCTCAGTAATAACGGCTTTCAGTTCCGCCTCATCCATCTGCTTAGGCAGATATCTTTCGATCACTACCAGCTCCTCTTCTTCTTTTACTGCCAGGTCTTCACGGTTCTGCTGACGGAAGATCTCCAGGGAGTCTTTCCTTTGCTTCGCCAGTTTCTGCAAGAGTTTAGTCTCGTCAGCCTCTGTCAGTTCTCCTCCACCACCTTCTGCTGTTTTCGCCAACAATACGGCAGCTTTGATAGCGCGCAGCGCACGCAGTTCAGCTTCGCTTTTTGCCAGCATCGCTGCTTTGATAGCAGCATTGATATTTAATTCTAATGACATATGTGGTTGTTTTAAGGTTATGGCTTATTGTTGTTCCAGCTTCTGCTTTTCTTCAAACTTCTTAAAGAAGTCTTTTGCAAAAGCACGGAGGTCATCCGCCTGATCCTTGTATGGAGTCGCACGCTGATAGGTATCGGCCATGGTCATCATGGTCTGATAAAAGAAATCTGCCATTTCATCCACCATCATTTGTTTAGTCCATAAATCTATACGCAGCGCGGTTTTATCACCACCATCCCAGAAAGCAACCATCATTGCTTTGGCCTCCTGGAAACGGTCCGCTTCAGAGCTGTCTGTAGCTCTCCATTCTATCTTCTCAGGTACCCGGTCATTATCCAGTCCCACCTGAATCTGTATGGTAGATGTCTTTCCCATGATATTTGTTCCCAATTTTTAAGAACCGCAAATTTAGGTATTAATTGCCTAATCTGTTATCAGCACGTCCAAGACCGTAGCCCAGTCCGCTTTTTTAATATTTCCCAGTAAACGGCTGCGTAATTGTTCGTCCTTATAAAGCAGGCACATCTTATCTGCCAGATCTTCCAGACTTTCCGGATCAGCAAACAATACAGCGTCTCCGCCTGCTTCTCTGGCAGCAGCGCCATCTAATGCAATCACCGGTACCTCACTCTGCATGGCCGCATATACCGGCATGGCCACCCCCTCAAAACGGGGCGGATAAACCAGGGCATAAGCGCCTGCTACCAGTTTTGCCAGTTCCGCCTGATCAACCTCAGGCAGCAGTATCACATCATTCCTGTATTTGTAGGAAGTCAGTGATTCTATAATCTCTCTTCCAGCACTTGTATGATCCCCTATTAACAATAATTTCATATTGGAATGCAGGCGACGCTTCAATGCTGAAAAGGCTTTTAACAGCGGTAAAAGGTTATTTCTCGGATGTACCCTGCCTACTACGGCAAAGTATTCCACGCGACCGGCATACGTTTCTTTTACTTCCTCCCGGGCTTCCCATTCCAGCGGATGATAACTTGCATCTACCGCAGGTTTCAGCACTTTTAGCTTCGCAGCGGCTTCAGGCGCATACTGTAATACGTCCTTTTCCAGCGTAGTAGACAGTACGATCACTTTTTTAGCCTGCCTGATATATTTAATCAGGTTTTTCTGCAAAAACCGCTGTGCTGCCGACGGTATACCTACCGCGCCATGTAAAAAGCCCATATCACTGATCAACAGCTGAGCCGGTACTTGGCTCCTTAACGGGAATTGTCCATCCAACCCCAGGAACAGATCCAGTTGCTGTTTTTTCATGGCACTGACCAGCTTCCATTCCAACCACAGATAACGACGCCATGCCTGTGTACCACTGAGTGGTATCACTACAGTCGTCACATTGCCCGGCCATTGTATGACGCCTGATGGGGCCTGATCAAAGAAGAGGATGAACTGGTGTTCCGGATGATGGTTACATAGTCCCAACAATAAATCCCTGACTATATTACCTGTGTCAGCTGGCGTATCCCGCAGTACACAGGAAGCATTCACTCCTATACGCATAAATTTGGCTGCTTATTCTGCAGGTGCAAAACTAGAAAGAAATAAAGACTACGAAGGGATAATTAGCGGCTGGAGCAGTTAAAATAGTATTAAAAAGTTGGGATTTACCACTTTTGCTTCCATAACGCTTATTCGTCGCTGATTCGTCATTAATTCGTCGCTTGTTCGTCCAAGCACCAAAATAAAAGCCGGATCCTTATTGGTAGCGGATCCGGCTCTTATATAGTATTTTCAATCTGATGCTATATTAACATTATTCTTCCGACTTATTGGTAATCCAGAAGGTCTTGACAACGACATTCTTATCGTTTCCTTCAGATGTAATCGTGATAGTCACCTTCACCGTACGGATCGGCTCCAGTCCTATCAAAGTCACATTGATCACACTGTCTTTAGAAGGCGCTACCGGATTCTGCGGGAATACAATTCCACCCGGATCAGTAATAACGTCTACTTTGACATTGACACCTTTTTCAGGCATTTTAGAAGAAACTTTTACCTGGAAGGTATAACTACTGCCGGGAGCAGCCGTATACTGGCCTTCTGCTACATTTTCCAGCGATACTTTCAGACCTTCTTCTTCGGGTTTAGGTTCAGCGGCTCCTTTTTTACCACAGGATGTAAATGTCAGCCCGAGGAAAGCCAGTACAATAAAGAGATATGATTTCAAAGGCATAGTAAAAAATTATGGATATAGTAAAATTAACTGTTTTTATAATGCGATCCAAGTGTTCACTGGCGTACATCCATCGCATCCCGCAAGCCGTTTCCTAACAGATTAAATGCCAATACCATCACCATAATTGCCAATCCCGGAATTAATGCAAGCATAGGGTTATGGGTGATAATAAAGTTGTAATTCTCCTTGATCATCAGTCCCCAGGAAGGCTGCGGGGGTTGTACCCCGACGCCCAGAAAACTCAGTCCGGCTTCTATCACAATAGCAGTGGCAAAATTACCTGCCGCCACTACCATCACCGGTCCCAGAATATTAGGTAGTATATGCCGCACAATGGTACGTGTGTGTCCATAACCCAGCGCTTTTGTCGCTTCTATAAAAGGCAGCTCCCGTAGCGCCAGCACCTGCCCCCGGATGATCCTGGCCACATTCACCCACATAGTCAGTCCGACCGCAATAAACACCTGCCAGAAACCCTTACCCAGCGCCAGCGTAATGGCAAATACCAACAGTAAAGTAGGCACTGACCATATCACATTCACGCCCCACATCACCACATCATCTGTTACACCGCGGAAATAACCGGCTATCGCCCCCAGAAAAATGCCAATGGTCAATGAAATGATCACCGCAATACAACCTACACTCAGACTTACCCTTGTTCCGACCAGCAAACGGCTCAGGATATCCCGGCCGAATTTATCAGTCCCCAGTCTGTACGTACGTTCCTGTATATGTCTTGCCCTGACGGCCTCCTGCCATTCTTGTAAACGGTCTCCTGCAGGTATTTCCTTTGCAAATAATACCCGGCTCAGGCTATATTTCTCCCGGGCCGTCTCTTCTTCATCCAGATACCGGTCCACCACCACTGTATCTCCCTGAAAATGCCACTCCGTTATCGGGACGTAACTAAGCGTATCCTGCTGCCCGTTCATCAGACGGGAAAAGAAACTTACCGTACTCAACTCCCTGTCCTGTTTCAATGCCAGCAGGCGCAGGTGAAAACCAGGCTTTTGTCCGCCGGCTTCCAGCATCATCCTGTTAGCATAAGGCGTTCCGTCCGGCGCAATGATATAAGCAAGTACACTCACGATAATAGCCAGTATGATCAACAACATACCTGCTACAGCACCTTTATTGCGCCGCAGGCGTTTCCAGGCCTGACGGCCAAAAGAAGTGTTGCTGTTACTAAGAGACATATTGCTATTTAACTTTTCTGCCTTTCCACTGATAAGATCCAAACTTACCTAACCAACCCGCTACTACAATGTAAGGAATATGAAATAACTGTCCGGGTATAAACCGCGATAACAATGAAGTCTTATCAAAGAAACGCGCTACCGGTATCAGGAAATAGAATTCCACCAGCACCTTATAGACCAACAGCCCCAGCATCCACAAGCGTAATGCCGGCATGAATAAGGCAGCGATGCCCGCCAGCAGGATACCCACATTCCAGAAATAGACCAGCGCCAATACCCATATCAGTCGTTTATCATCATATTTATCTGCTTTGGAAGACCAGCGTATCCGCTGGTTCATAAATGCTTTGAAAGTATCCACCGGCAGTGTACGCACGATCGCATCTTCTGTTTTCATATACAACACGCCCTCAGGATATGCACGATAGATCTTAAACATCAGCAGCATGTCATCGCCTGAAGCGATATTATCAATCCCCTTGAATCCACCTACCTCATAAAACACCTTCCGCTCATATGCCAGGTTAGCGCCATTACACATGGTGCCTGATTTTAACGCTGCCAGCGCACCTGTTATGCCCTGCATCGTCATAAAATCCAGTGACTGTAAGGCTTTGAAGAAATTATCCTCTTTGTGAAAACTCACAGGAGCTGCAATAAATTTAGGCTGATACGTTTCATAAAACTGTACCATCCGCATGATCCATTCCGGTCCCATTTCACAGTCGGCATCCGTTGTCATAATGATATCGCCGGTAGCACGATCTACAGCCATTTCGATAGCTTTTTTCTTATAGGAATTGAGTCGCTGCTCTGCACTCAGGTGCTGACTCAATTGTAACAAACGCACATTCGTCGCCGGAAAATTGCGTACCGCTTCCGCGGTTCCATCTGTAGAAAAATCATCGATCACAATCACCTCAAACAGCTCCGCCGGATAAGTCTGTGCTTTTAATGCCTGTAAAAGGGGCGGCAGATTATCTTCCTCATCTCTGGCGGGAATGATCACCGTTACTTTTGTGCGGCCGCTGATCGGGTTAACGGGCTTAAATGACTGCAGCCTTTTCCAGCCCTCTCCATAACGAAACATCAGATAACCGTAAATAATACCTAACAGAGACAAGATCGATAGAATAATGTACATAAACTGCTTCATTAGGCTGCGGCTGGTGTAGTCCGCAGCGGATGGTATGTTGTTGTTGATTGATTAAAAACTATATGCCCGGATCACTTCCGCGGCATCTTCACTGATCAGCTGGTGTCCTCTTTCCAGCACCTGCATCTCACAGGGGAATGTGCCATCCATAAACCGTACACCCAATATGGGAGGAATAACGCGGTCATACTTCCCGAAAAGCAACAATGTGCTGATACGGTATTTTTTCAGTTGCTGTTTACACAATTCCCGGTCCGGCATCATCTGTCCCATACATGTCCACACAAAATACACCCTCTCCCGCTTTTCCAGCGTATTCATACTGTTGAACGTGAATTTATGCAGTCCCCGACTGATAAAACGTAAGGAACGCCAGGTGCGCAGCAAACCGAAAAATAACTGTGGATGATAGGTACAGTGCTTAAACAGCTTGTTGCCCATATTGGTTTGTGTGGCAAACATATGCCAGCGGTTATCTTTAAGCCCGTCGGGCGCCAGCAGGTAAAGCCGGTCAATCCTTTCAGCCAGTAATTGCACAACGCAGAGGGCTACCCGTCCTCCCATACTATACCCCATCAGGGAAAAGGTCTTAAAGCGGTAATGTTGCAGAATGAGTAATATTACTGCTTTCAGATCATCCATAGAAAATGGCCGCTCTTCCAGCCACTCCGTTTTTCCATGCAGTGGAAGGTCCAGTGACACAATCGTAAAATACCCTCCCAGGGTATAATGTAAACGGCTGAAACTCTCCGCATTCTCTCCAAAACCATGCAAACATATCAGCAATTCCTCTCCTGTTCCATCACGAATGGTATGAAAACGGCTTTTCAGATATGGCAGGAAAAAGGACGACATGTTACAAATGTATCAACTTTTGCCGTTTGCACTAAAACAAGTAAATTACAATAGGACCAAAAAAAATTCAGGATGGACGCTACAGTTGATAACAAACACGCCCTGAAAGGCGTGGAATTCCTCGTTAAAGAAACCCCTGCCAACGAAGTCTTTACCCCGGAAGATTTCTCTGAAGAACAACGTATGATCAGAGAAATGGCAGAGCAGTTTGTAACCAAAGAAGTTTCTCCCGTACTGGACCGTATTGATAAACTGGAAGAAGGACTCATGCCTTCCCTGCTGGATAAAGCGGGTGAACTGGGCCTGCTGGGCGCAGCATTTCCGGAAGAATACGGCGGACTCGGAAAAGACTTCGTCACTGCTACCCTGATCAATGAAGCTCTTGGCGCCGGCCATTCCTTCTCAGTAGCAATGGCAGCACATACGGGTATCGGTTCTCTCCCTATCCTGTACTTCGGTACAGAAGCCCAAAAACAGAAATACATTCCTTTCCTCGGCAGCGGACAAATGAAAGGCGCTTATGCACTGACCGAACCCAATTCCGGTTCAGATGCCCTCAGCGCCAAGACAACTGCGAAACTGTCTGCAGATGGAAAATTCTATATACTGAACGGCCAGAAATGCTGGATCACCAATTCCGGCTTCGCAGATGTATTCACCGTCTTTGCAAAGATCGACGGCGAACAGTTCACCGCATTCATCGTAGATAAAGATACTCCCGGCTTCACCCTGGGTGCTGAAGAACATAAAATGGGTATCAAAGGATCTTCCACCAGGCAGATCTATTTCCAGGATGCCCAGGTACCCGTGGAAAACGTACTCGGAGAAATCGGTAAAGGTCACCTGATCGCCTTCAATATCCTGAACATCGGCCGTCTGAAACTCTGCGCTGCCGCTGTCGGCGCTGCTAAAAACGTTACCAGCATCACCGTACAGTATGCCAATACCCGCGAGCAGTTCAAACAGCCCATCGCCAATTTCGGCGCTATCAAACATAAACTGGGTGAAATGGTGATCCGGAACTGGGTATGCGAGTCAGCCCTCTATCGTACCGCACAGCTCATTGACGATAAAGAAAAAGAACTCCTCGCTGCCGGCAAACCATTCGCAGAAGCCCTGCTGGGTGCTGCCGAAGAATATGCCGTAGAATGCGCTATCCTGAAAGTAGCCGGTTCTGAAGCACTGGACTTCTCCGTGGATGAAGGTGTGCAGATCCACGGTGGTAACGGTTTCAGCGATGAATACGTTATTTCCAAAGCATACCGCGATAGCCGTATCAACCGCATATTCGAAGGTACCAACGAGATCAACCGTCTCCTGGCCCTGGATATGACCCTGAAACGTGCTTTAAAAGGTCGGCTCGATCTCATGAACCCCGCCATGAATGTCATGAAAGAACTCATGAGCATTCCTGATTTCGGTAACGAAGACGAAACACCTTTTGCCGCGGAAAAGAAGGTGGTCGCCAACTTCAAAAAAGCCATCTTACTCGTAGCTGGTGGCGCTGTACAGAAACTCATGCAGAACCTCCAGAATGAGCAGGAAATACTCATGAACATTGCTGATATGGCGATCGAAACCTTCGCGGCTGAAAGCGCCCTCTTACGTCTCCTGAAACGCATAGAACTGGAAGGCGAAACAGTCAACGCATTACAGGCCGACATCGTTCGCACCTACATCAATGACGCGGCTGACCGTATCAACAAATATGGAAAAGATGCGATCAATTCATTCGGTAGCGGCGACGAACAACGGATGATGCTACTCGGTATCAAACGCTTTACTAAAACGGCTCCTTTCAATACAAGGGATGCACGCAGACGTATAGCCGATAAATTAATCGCAGAAAATAAATACGCCTGGTAAGCTGACCATCGCAATTTTTCAATACTTTCGAATGCCATCCGTAAGAGCGGATGGCATTTTTTTTGATTACTTTGTCGCGGGACTATGAGGAGATTCGCATTACTACTACTGTTACAAACAGCATACACAGGTCTGCAATTACATGCACAGGCGTTCCTGAAAATGGCGCAGCCACTCAGGACAGAAATTAATACCGGCAGCTCAAAGCAATACTGGTCAGGACGCACCTGCGTAGGCTGTAAGGTACTGCTCAACAACGACAGCATTCACGTATACCCCAATGGCGTCTTCGCGATCAAACGTGAAGCAAAACCAGGGAGAAATACCTACGTGCTCTCCTCCACCGACAGCACCGGCAAATTCGTTTCCCGCACCTACAACATCTATTTCACGACACTTCCGCCAGCAAGGGTAACGCCCTCCTTCCGGATCGATAACGTTACCATCTCTCCTAAGACCAATACCACGCTTTCCGCAGGGGATACCTTACGGGTACGCATGAAAGGCTATCCAGACGGTCAGGCCAGCTGGTTCAACGGCGCTCCCATCGCGGAACTGCCGGCTGCACAATCAGGTGGTATCCCTGGCTATTATGCCGGCTACCATGTCATGACGGAAGCTGACTCCATGCTGGACGGAAAGATCAACGTATCACTGAAATACAAAGGACAGACAGCCGTATTACCTGGTAGTTTCCGTTATACCTATCTGCGTAATACCGAACTATATGCACGCACCATCGATGATCAGTGCTACCTGACCATCACGCCCGACGGCGACCGCCTCGGACCTGAAAAAATGGGCTACCTGGACAGAAATGTCCTGTTACATATCTCCGGCAGAGAAGGCAGCCATTACCGCGTAAAACTGAGTAAGTATCAGTATGCATATATTCCTGAAGGACTCGTAGATACGATGACATTGACAGAACCTGTACCGCAGAGTATTGTCAATGAAGCAAGGGTATGGAGTGATAAACAGTTTGACTATATCTCCATCGGACTGGCAGATAAACTCCCCTACCTTTCCACACAGGAGGTCAACCCGGGGAAAGTAATCGTAGATATACACGGCGTCGTATCAGAACCAGGCTTCCTCCCTTCTTCTGAAGGTACCGGAGAGATCAGCCGGATAGACTGGAAGCAGATAAATCCGGAGGTATTCCGGATCAACATTTCCCTGGCCCATAAACAGCCCTGGGGATATAAGATCTTTTATGCCGACAGCAATCGCCTGACCATCCGCATCAAACATCAGCCAGCTGACCTGCAGTTAAAAAATCTGACTATCGGCCTCGACGCAGGTCACGGTGGAGGCAATGTCGGTACTGCCGGTGCAATGGGTATTGCTGAAAAACAACTGGCACTGAACCTTACCCTGCTGGTAAAAGCCGCCCTGGAAAAAGAAGGCGCTAAAGTCATTACTACACGCATGAGCGATGTATTTGTAGACAACCAGGCGAGATTATACAATTACCGTCAACTCGCGCCGGATCTGCTGCTGAGCATTCATATGAACTCCTCTGTCAATCCGGTAGATGTAAAAGGAACAGCGAATTACTATAAATACCCCTTCTGTGAACCATTGAACCGGTACTTACATAACCGGCTGCTGGAAACGGGCTTGGCTGACTTTAAGAATAATGCTAACTTCAATTTCATTCTAAACATGCCTACAGAAATGCCCTCGGCATTGATAGAGACCCTGTTCCTGAGCTATCCGGAAGATGAAATCCGCATCCTGGATGAAAACTTCCGCTTGGTGTTAACAGAAAAGATCGTACAGGGACTGAAGGATTTTCTGCAGGATGCAGGTAAATAATCCATAAAATTGCACGCCTATGTTCTCAATCAGCAGCTTATTGATCTCCCCCTTTTTGACAGGTATTGTTTTCGTGCTGGCCGCATTGATCAGCAAACAGTTTCCGCCGAAAAAGATCAATCCCGTTTACGGATACCGTACCCGGAAATCAATGGAAAATGAAGAAAACTGGCAACTGGCTAATCAGTATTCCAATAGCGTCATGCTGAAAGCAGGCCTGGGCCTTATGCTGCTTGGGTTAATCCTCTCTTTCTTCGCGTTCAATCAGGCCATAATGGGCGTATTGACAGCCGTATCAGCACTAGCAGGTGGTATAGTCATCTTCCTCTTTACAGAAAAACAGTTAAAATAACGATATGTATACAAAAGCAGGAAGGCGTCCACTATGTAGCGGACGCCTTCCTGCTTTCGTATTTCCCTGTCTATTTTTCTTTGATCTTCGCTTGTATATCTTCCCAGGAATAATAATGGAATACTCTTCCATTGCTCATGGCGACAAACATTCCCTTCGGGAATTTACTTCCCAGCGGAACAGCCGTCACTTCTGAACCATCGCTCTCCAGTGTAGATACCGGTACCTCTGCCATTAGTTTATGTTCATTCGCTGCTCCATTTTCACCCTCTCTTCTGTAAATCATGAATGAATTATTCTGCTGATTGGATACCAATAAATATCCTGTCGAATCAGATGTCGGGTAAATGGAAATACCCTCATGATCAGAAACAAATCCTTCTTTGGCAAACAATGCCAGTTCCTTATTCTCCCATTTCGCCGGATCAGCTAAATACTTACGTACGCCAACCGTTTCATCAGAATAATAAACGTATCCCAGCTTGTTATCCACCGCAATAGATTCTATCTCTTTTTTACCGCTGTAAGCGCCGAATTTTCGTACCAGGCGGCCCTTTACTACCCCGTTTTCATCCACAAGGCGGTATTGCCAGAGATATCCTTCAGCAGGACCACTCTTGCGGCCGACAATGGCGAAAATAGCGGCATCTTCCGGACGGGTGTACATCGCTACTCCCATCGGAGCGCGTTCTTTTTCCCCCTCGAATACCGGTATACCACCACCATCAACCGGCGTCAGCTCAGGCAGACGAAATATGCGGATCGTATTTGTTTCACGTTCTGTCAGTACGGCAATATCCACCGGCTGACCATTCAATTTGAAGCCGTAAGCGATGTCCACATTGTTCGGGCGTTTTAAACCCAATACCTTGTTGACAATTTTCCCCTCAAGATCAAAGGCATACAATCCTCCATCACTATTCTTATCGGTGCCGATGATGAGGCTTTTCAATGTATCTGCTTTATTGATCCAGATGGCAGGATCGTCTGTATCATGGCCTGTTTCCTGTGTAACCACTACCGGCTTGATACCATCCTGTCTTACAACAGTTTTTGCTGAATTCACCTGGCAGGCGCCAAATATTACGAGACCGCTTAAAGGCGCCAATATATTCTTTAACATGTATCTTATCTATTTAAGAAAACAATAAACTACAAGTCGAACTTCACGCCGAAGTTGTATCTCGGACGATAGTATTCTGCCTGCATAGTCCTGGAAGAAATACCCTGATAGTAGCGCAGTGGCTGGTTAGTCAGGTTGTTTGCTTCACCGAATACTCTTAAAGTCTTCGTCAGCTTGAAAGAAGCATTCAGATCCAGGAAGAATTGTTTATCATAAAAACGATCGTCAAAATCATCACCACCCAGTTCATCCAGGTAAGAAGCGGTATAGTTACCGGACAGTCTTGCCGTGAAACGAGGGTTCTCATAAGACAGGGAAGCATTGAACATATGAGGAGCAGTACCTGGTAAAGATACATTGTCACGTTTGTCGCCATCCGCATTGTAAATACCGTCTGCTTTAGATTTGGTATAAGTATAATTTACATACACACCGAAGCCTTTCAGGAAACCTGGCAGGAAATCCAGCTGACGTTGTAATGCAACTTCAAAACCATATACTCTTACATTATCGCCGTTACGCGCCTGTTTGTATACCCACTCTTCACCGGCAGGGATCGGGTTGGTAGCTACGTCTTTATAATCAGCTGCAAATTTCTCAGTAGTGTAAGCATTATCTCTGTAAGTGTAGATAAAGTCGCTGATGCTCTTATAAAACAGTCCTCCGGACAGGATACCTACTGATTTGAAATACTGCTCAGCCATCAGGTCGAAGTTCCATGCATAAGCTGCTTTCAGAGATGGGTTACCTGCACTCAGTTCTGCATCATCAGCAACACTGCTTACATAAGG
This sequence comes from Chitinophaga pinensis DSM 2588, assembly GCF_000024005.1. Taxonomy (NCBI): domain Bacteria; kingdom Pseudomonadati; phylum Bacteroidota; class Chitinophagia; order Chitinophagales; family Chitinophagaceae; genus Chitinophaga; species Chitinophaga pinensis. The sequence continues at coordinate 1,242,030 of NC_013132.1, read as the reverse complement.
AGCGATGTCATAGTAGTTAGGACGCGCGATAGAAGTTGTTGCTGCTGCACGCAGTACCAGATCACTATTTACATTGTATTTGAATGTAACGCCAGGCAGCACGTTTGTGTAACTGTTGGTTACTTTACGTTGTCCTTCCAGATCTTCTTCTTCAGCTACTACGTTACCTTCATAATTGATGTGTGTGTTCTCAACACGTACACCTGCAATCACAGACAGTTTGCTGGTCAGGTCCTGATCCCAGCGGATATAACCGGCAGAGATCCTTTCTTTTGCGTTGAAGTTTACCGCGAGGTATTCAGCAGGGTTATCGTTCTTCTCAAATTTAGAAGCGTCATCCAGTTGCTGTGCACCCAGGAAAGTATTTACTACAAACGTACCCGGTACATATTTTTCACCTGGCTGATAACCTTTACCGCTGATGTTGATATTGGAGATTTGTGCCAGGTTACCGAATTCGGTGGTTGGCTCATATTCAAAGAAGTTATTCACCCTTTCTTTATCCTTCAGACGCAGACGTGTACCAACACGCAGACGGCCTTTCTGACCAGGTACCACGCTCAGTGGGAAACGCAGGTTCAGTTTGAAGCCATATTCGTTTTCTTTGGTAAAATCGTGGTTTTCTGACAGGGACTTGAAGCCGAAGTCTTCATCTCTCACACTAGGCGCAGTTGCCAGCGGGAAACGTGGATTGCTCACGTCCAGGCTCACCGGACCATCATCCGCACGGTACTCGATATAACGCTCATTTGGTCTGTCTTCACTTGCTCTTGAATAGCTGGCAGACCAGTCCAGGTCTACTTTGCTACCCAGCAGGTGTTCACCACGTACGGAGTAGTTCTGTACGCGCTGGTCTTCCAGACGACGGCTTTTGTTACGGCCATTATCGATACCACCTTTGGTTTCACGACGTATGGAACCAACATAACCGGTGATAGCGTCATTCGCATCATACTCAGGTTCGATATCAGTTAAACGCAGGCGGTAACGGTTTTCTCTGTCATCGCGCCAGTTGTACATAGCAGAAGCGTAGATCGTGTTCTTTGCATTGATCTTGTAATCCAATGCTGCGGATGCACTTCTACGGATACGCTGTACATTATATTTACGTACTTCTGATTCAGAAACAAAAACATTACCGAAGTCATCTTTACTCCAGGTAGCTTCCATATCATCGGAACCATAGTCATTATTATTATAAGAAGCACTTACTACCGCACCCAGTTTGTTGTTGAAGAAACGATTCGCCACTACCAGTCCGCCGGTATATAATGCTTTACCACGGATCGGGTTTACTCCACCGGAAGCAGTAGCAGATACACGCAGACCGTTTGGCGCTGCACGGGTTACCAGGTTTACGGAACCGCCGATCGCGTCAGCGTCCATGTCAGGTGTCAGGGTCTTATTCACTTCGATGGTCTGTACCATATCTGAAGGGATCAGGTCCATCTGCACACGACGGTTATCACCTTCAGCAGAAGGGATACGGTCACCGTTCAGGGTCACTGAGTTCAGTTCCGGCGCTAAACCACGGATAATGATGTTACGGGCTTCACCCTGGTCATTCTGCATAGTGATACCAGGAATACGCTTGATCGCATCACCTACGTTTGCATCCGGAAAACGACCGATCTGGTCAGCGGATACGATATTAGTAATATTAGGATTGTTACGCTGCTGATTGAGGGCTTTCGCCTGACCACGGAGACGGTCTCCGATTACCAGCACTTCTTTACCTGCAATACCGCCAGCTTCAAGTTTCAGTTGCAGGTCTGTTGCTTTCCCGGAAGCAACAGTCACTTCCTGTGTGAATGTCTGATAACCAATATAAGTTACTTCCAGGGTATAGGTACCTGCAGGTACACCCAGGAATTCGAATTTACCCTGCTGGTTGGAAACAGTGTAATGATTACCTGGTTTTAATTTTAGCGTCGCACCAGGCAGGGATAAATGCTGGTTCTTATCGACGATGTTACCGGTCACCAGGCCGGCGGTCTGTCCGAAGCATAAAATGCTCATCCAGGAAAAAAGAATGGTGAATAGAAATTTTTGCATATCGGTAGTGAGTTAATCCGTTTACTCCGCAAAGGTGCATTTGGGAGTTGCTGAAGCCAAATTAAGGGGGTATACAAAAAGGATACACCGTTACAAACCCCGTGAACAAGCAGGCAACAAGCGAAACAAAACAGATCTAACTTATTGATATACAATATACAAAACCGTAACAAAATGCCTGTTAAGAAAATATTACCGCAACATTAAGGGAATGTTAACTGGGGATACACTGCGGTTTCAGATGGTGTCGCTGACTGGGGTCCGTTAAGTACATTGATGTTGCTGTTGTGCTGATTTGGGATTGGATAGAGCTTTAGTTGTATACAGGGGACGGGCTAAGGTCCGCTTTACCATCTGAAAGCCTGCGCTATATTTATGGGTCGCTTTGGAACTTTTAGAAGTTTAAGGTGGAGATGATTGGGGTAGGATAAATGCTTTAGAGGATAGTTATCCTTCATTGATCCTTCATTCAAAAACGGAAGTTCAACGTAGGATAACTATCCACTGACTATACTAAAAGCATATTTATCTGGAGGTAATTGCCCTGAAAACGAGCCTATTTAGGGAGAAAGGATATCAGATTATCGAAACTGACCTTATCAAATATTAAATTGACGCTGTCAAATATAATGGCTTATAAACTCTGAATAAATGCAGTCAGGCTCTCACCCTGTTGCAAATTTAACTTCTTTCGCAGCCGGTATCTTACTACCCGCAAACTATCTGTAGAAATACCTAATAAGGTGGCAATATCCCCGGACTCCATATTCATCTTCAGTAATGCTACCAGGCGTAGGTCATTGGAAGTCAATGTATCACAATACCGTTTCAGGTTATCAAAAAATGCCTGGTGCACCTGTTCGAAGATATTTCTGAAGTCTACCCAATACTGATCGTGGTTAAAACTATGGTTGATCTGTGAAAGTAATTGTTTCAGCTGTTTCTTCTGATCGCGTTTGTCTTCCTTGACCATTTCATCTAGGCGCACACGCAATTCCTCCAGCAATTGATTCTTCTGAATGAGATGTAAGGTATGTGTTGTCAGTTCGCGGGAGCGGACTTCCAGTTCTTCTTTCAGTTTACCTTCCTGGAGCTGTTTATTCTGTAAGGCGGCTTCCATCAGTTCCTTTTCTGTTTCAAAGATCTGCCGGTGCTGCATACGCAGGATCTGTTCATTACGGATCTTCAGTCGCTGACGGCTGATAATCAATAATCCCAGGGCGACAAGTAATAATACAACGAGCACGATGGCCACGGTCATAATCCGGTTGGTCTTCCGGGCATTCTGCAGACGTTCTATTTCGTTATTCTTCTTTTCAATGTCATAAACAGACTGTAACAGGGCTACCTGTTTGCTGTTTTCATCTGAGTAGGTTTCCAGCAGGTACTGGCGACTAAGCTCCAGGTAATAAAATGCGCTGTCATTGGTCCCTGCCAGGTGATGTGCTTTGGCAAGATCACGGTAAGCGCCACTGAGCTGACGTTGTTCATGTAACTCAAGGGCGAGTACCAGGGCACGACGTGTCTGATAGAGCGCTTCCGGGTAATGGCCTGTTTTACGGGACACGTCTCCGAGATTATTAAGTATTTCTATACGGGCCAGTTTATCACCGGCTTCCATATTCAGGTCAAGTGCTTTTTTAAAATACCAGGCGGCAGAGTCATAAACTGCCTGATCCTCATATATACTACCGATATTCTCATAGATCTTGGACATGCCTTTTTTGTCGTCCGCCAGCAGATAGGTCGTAAGGGCGTGTCGTTGGTACAGAAACGCGCTGTCGTAATCCTGTTCTTTCTCATAGAGATGACCGATCATACCATAGGTAAGGGCGACACCCGCATTATCATGCACAGAACGGTAGATATCAAGGGCTTGCTCATAATGCTCACGGGAGCGTTCGGGCTGTTTATTATAATAATACAGTACCCCGACCTCATTAAGATTGCCGGCCAGCTGACGGGAGGCGTTTGTTTTACGATAAATGCTGATCGCCTGCAGGTGGTAGTCCAGCGCCTGCGGAAAGTGCCCCAGGTGAAAACAGACCTGTCCCATCTGGGAAAGGCAGTTGGCTGCTGCCTGCTGATCTTTCTTTTCGATGGCCTGGTTATAGGCATTCTTCAGCTCCAGGAAGCTGGAATCCGGCTTAATCTGTTCATAATCATCGTTATCGAACTGTTGCAGTTTTGAAAGCTTTTCATTTTGTGCAGGCAGTTGGACGGACAATAGTCCGCCTGAAATCAACAGTAGAAAGAAACGCATCGCAAACATAATCAGCAGATAAAGCGCAAAGAAACGGCTTGAATGTTATCTTATTGTTAAGCGGACGAGGCTTCTGTCGTATTTCAGGCAGAATGGGGATACTGCTTCCGACGCATCCGGATACAGCAGCCTGCATCACTTCTTGTTATGAGCAATAACCTATAGTTATTTAATAGCACATAACTCATTCATTTACAACAGACAATTAAATCATAACTTTCCCTTTCCGGCACCATAGTCTACTGAACAAGTAGATTGATTTATATTTGCGAATCAATTCATAGCTTTAAGGTGTGTAAACAACAACAAAATGGCAGACGAGATACAAGCTTTTAATGATTACCGCGCCAAAATGAACGAGGTAATCCTGGGAAAACAGAATAAGGTCATTAACCGTTTATTTAACCTTGATACAAATACTTACGCTGAGGGCGCGTTGAGCACCAAAGTGAAAGAAATGCTGGGATTGGTTTCATCAATGGTGCTCCGTTGCGATGACTGTATCAAATATCACCTGGGAAAATGCCACGAACAGGGCATTACTACAGAAGAAATGTATGAGATCTTTGCCGTAGCTAACATTGTTGGCGGTACTATAGTGATACCACACACCAGAAGAGCAGCCGAATACTGGGAAGCATTACAGCAACAGGAACAGGCATAATAAAAGGGGGAAGTAGTAATATTCCTTTTTGCGTAAACCGTAAAGAGTAACAATTCGTAACTTTGCCCACCGTTTTTTTCTTTTTCTTTAAAACATTCAGATGTCAACAGCTACTATAGCTCCGCAGACGTTAACGGCGAAGGATTTTGCAACGGACCAGGAAGTACGCTGGTGCCCAGGTTGTGGAGACTACTCGATATTAAAACAAGTACAGACTATTATGCCCGGTCTGGGCATTCCTAAGGAGAATATTGTGATTGTATCCGGTATCGGTTGCTCCTCACGTTTCCCTTATTATATGAACACTTACGGCATGCACTCCATCCATGGTCGTGCTACTGCTATCGCTTCCGGTCTGAAAGCTGTACGCCCTGAACTGAGCGTTTGGGTGGTAACCGGTGATGGCGACGGTCTCTCTATCGGGGGTAACCATACCATTCACTTACTGCGCCGTAACTTCGATATCAATGTGATGCTGTTCAATAACCAGATCTATGGTTTGACGAAAGGCCAGTACTCTCCTACTTCAGAAGAGAACAAAGTGACCAAGTCCACTCCTTTCGGCAGTATCGATCACCCGTTCAATCCGCTGGCACTGGCACTGGGAGCAGATGCTACCTTCATTGCCCGTAGTATGGACCGTGATCCGAAACACCTGCAGGAAATGTTGAAACGCAGCCATGCACATAAAGGCGCTTCCTTCCTGGAGATCTACCAGAACTGTAACATCTTTAACGATGGTGCATTTGAAATCTTTACTGAAAAAGGCAGCAAACTGGAAGAAACCCTGATGGCAGAGCAAGGTCAGCCGCTGATCTTTGGTGCACAGAAGAATAAAGGTATCCGCCTGGACGGTTTAAAACCTGTTGTGGTGGAACTGGGTGGCGAATACAGCGCTGATGACCTCTGGATCCATGACGAAAAAGATTTCTATAAAGCACAGATTCTCACCCGCATGTTCGACGATGCTCGTATCGAAGGCCACCTGCCACGTCCTTTCGGCGTGTTCTACCAGGCTTTCCGTCCTACTTACGAAGAGCAGCTGAACTTCCAGACAGAAGACGCACTGGCTAAAAAAGGCCCTGGCGATCTGGATAAATTACTGGCAGGTAAAGAAACCTGGACTATCAGATAGTTTATTACCACCACCAATAAAAAAGAAAAAGCCATCCTGCTTCGGCGGATGGCTTTTCTTTTTATACATGTCTTTGTATTAATGTCCTGTAATTGCTGCCGGATCAAACAATACCTTATAAAGTAATATCACCCCAAATACAATCAGACTCACTCCGGCTATCCTGTTCAGCCATACCACATTGCTCAGTGTCAGCTTATGCCTGATTTTATCAGCTACAAATACCTTCAGTACGTCGGTGGACAATACCCAGGCCAGACAGGTCAGGTACATCACTACACGGTGCCCGACCGTAGTAGAACTGTTGGCCACACATACACCCAGCCAGAAGATGATCACCCCCGGATTCAGCGTGTTCATCAGAAAACCGGCCAGCCATATTTTCAGATAATCATGTGTGCGGAACATTTCAGGACGCTCGTCTCCCGTACTGATGGTGACCTTTTTAAAGAACAGGCCATAGATCCCCATGCATACCAGGAGAATGCCTCCAACGATGCCGATATATTGTTTGTATTCTTCAAGACCGGTAATGAAAGACGTAGCCAGATTGCCCGTCAGTACAAAAAAAATATCACTGAATGACACTCCCAAAGCGAAGCTGACCCCTGCCTTAAAACCGTTGTTAATACTATACTTTATAATGGCAAAGATGACAGGACCTACCGATATTGATAGAAAGAGGCCCAACACCATGCCCGCTGCCAGTGCTGCTATCATGCGCTACAAAATTCCGTCGCCGTTACTCTTACGGCTATCCTTAGTAATAAAAAAGGGTAACTTTAATTGCTGAAAGTTACCCATCTTTTTATTAATAAAATCGTTAAAATTCTTAAACTGACTTCACGCTCAGGAACTGTTCCCAGTCTTTCAGCTTGTCGCCTTTCATTACACGCGGGAACTTATTCATCGCACCTTCCTTACCTTTCGCTCTCATATAGTCAATGAATACTTCGTTCGGCAATACTTCTACGAACAGCTCTTTCAGGGCGGAAGTTCTTTCCACTGCGTAATCGTCATTCACTTCACTCAGTGTCTGATCGATGATCTCACGTACACGGTTACTGTCTACATTCACATCATCAGTACCAATGTACCAACGGTGTGCAAACAATCCGTCATACGGGAAGCCTGCTACGGTGAATTCTCTGATGGTAATACCCATCTTCTTCTGCACCATATCAATCGCCTTGTTCATGTTGTCGATACTCATGTGTTCTCCGCAAAGACTGAGGAACTGTTTCGTACGACCAACAATGACGATCTCATGTTCTTTCACGGAAGTGAACTTCACCACATCGCCGATCAGGTAACGCCATGCACCCGCACAGGTAGACAGCATCACTGCATACTCAACATCTTCCACTACTTCATGGATCATGTAAGCCTTTGGATTAGGCTTCACTTCGCCATCAGCAGTAAAGTTTTCTTCGTTGAATGGAATAAACTCATAGAAGATACCCGTATTCAGCACCAGCTTGATACCACGTACACCTGGCCTTGCCTGGAAACCGAAAGAACCTTCGGAGGCCATGTAAGTTTCGATGAAGTTGATCGGCTTACCGAGTAATTTCTGGAAGCTGTCACGGTAAGGTTCGAAAGATACCCCGCCATGAATATATACAGCCAGGTTCGGCCATATTTCGTGAATGTTCTTTACACCGTGATACTTGATGATCTCGGCTAATACGATCTGCACCCATGCAGGCACACCACATACTGTTCCTACGTCCCATTGTTTCGCCTTACGAACGATCAGCTTGATACGCTGCTCCCAGTTTGGCTTCCTGGAGATATTACCTCCCGGCTTATAGAAACGTCTGAACCAGCGCGGAATGTTCTTCGCCTGGATACCGCTCATATCTCCTTCGTAGTAGTCACCTTTCTCATAAAGGGCAGTAGTACCACCCAACATCAGGATACCTTTCGTAAAGGACTTAGGGGGAATATTGAAGTTCGCCATGGAATAAAGCTGCTTTACGCCCACTTTCTTGACGTTTTTCAGCATATCCTTGGTAACCGGAATATGTTTACTGGCCGACTCCGATGTACCGGAGCTCAGCGCGAAGTATTTGATTTTTTCAGGCCAGCTCACGTTTGCCTGTCCTTCCAGACACTTATGCCACCATTCAGCGTGCATCTTGTTATAGTTATGCACCGGTATGGTAGAACGGTACTGAGCCGTGATATTGGGACTGTTCAGGATTTCCTGGAATTTGTAATGCTGTCCAAACTGCGTGTCCTTCGCCTTCCCCAGCAATCTCCTTAATACCTGTAGTTGGTATTGGCGGGGCGTCCCTAACTTAAATGTGAATTTCTTCCTGATGCGCAGTGACCTGGATATAAGATTACCTAAAATGGCCATTTAATTTTCCTTCTCATTTATTAGCTGCAAAAATACGCCGATTTTAGATTGCGACGGCCGGAATTTGAATCAGTGGTATTGACCACTGGCAATCTTACACAAACATATTAACAAAAACGATATGGTTAGAAAAAAAATTCCCGCGTACCTTTGCCCCATGTTAAAAGCTACCCTACTCAAAGCAACAAAAGCCGGCGGAGATGTTCTACAGCAATACTTTAACGGCTCTTTTGAGGTCACCAGCAAAAGTTCAGTAAATGACCTCGTTACCGAAGCCGATAAGAATGCAGAAACGGCGATTTTCAGTGTGATCAGGGAACACTTTCCCCAGCACTTTATCCTGAGCGAAGAATCCGGAGAACTGGTCTCTGACTCCAATGTCAAGTGGATCATCGACCCCCTGGATGGTACGGTTAACTTTGCACATGGTATTCCGATCTGCTGCGTGTCTATCGGCGTAGAGCAGGACGGTGAAATGATCCTCGGGGCTGTTTACAACCCATTCCTGAACGAGTTCTTCTTTGCCGAAAAAGGACAGGGCGCTTACCTGAATGACAAACGCATCCGCGTATCCGCAAAAACAGAAATGAATAAAGCCTGCATGGTAACCGGTTTTCCGTATACCTGGGGTGAATATACTCATAGCCCGATCGAAGTGTTTGAGTACTTCGTAAAGCAAGGTCAGCCGGTACGCCGCCTCGGTTCTGCCGCTATTGATCTCTGCTGGGTAGCTACCGGTCGCTTTGACGGTTATTACGAACACAGCCTCAACGCCTGGGACGCCGCTGCCGGCTTCCTGATAGTAGAAGAAGCAGGTGGTAAAGTAACTGACTTCAAAGGCAACCGCTACTCTCCCTACCAGCGTACGCTGATAGCCACCAATGGCCTTATCCACGAGCCGCTGATAGATATCGTTAACGGTAAATACTAATTTTCATACACCATGAGTGACGAAAGAACAGAGATTAATTCCTTAGGGGAGTTCGGACTGATAGAACTCCTTACAAAAAATATCGAAATTCAACAGGCAAGCACCATCCTCGGAGTAGGCGACGATGCAGCTGTCATTGATCATTTCGGCCGGCAGACAGTTATTTCCACTGACATGCTCGTGGAAGGTATTCACTTTGACCTGATGTATACCCCGCTCAAACACCTGGGTTATAAATCTGTCGTAGTAAACCTCTCCGACATCTATGCCATGAATGCAACGCCTACACAGATCACCGTGAGTATTGCATTCAGCAACCGTTTCTCCGTAGATGCCCTGAGCGAATTCTACGAAGGCGTTTATGCCGCCTGCGAGAAATACGGCGTAGACCTGATAGGTGGCGATACCTCCTCCTCTCAGAAAGGCTTTATCATCAGCATCACCGCTATCGGTGAAGTCGCTCCTGATAAATTTGTAAAACGCTCTACTGCACAGAAAGGCGATCTGCTTTGTGTATCCGGGGATCTGGGCGCCGCATTCCTGGGTCTGACAATCCTCGAAAGAGAAAAGAAGATCTACCTCGAAAGCCCGCAGTTACAGCCTGACCTGGAAAACCAGAGCTATGTGATCGGCCGCCTCCTCAAACCGGAAGCCCGCCGCGATATCATCAGCTTCCTGGAAGAACAGGATATCCACCCTACTTCCATGATGGATGTAAGCGATGGCCTCAGCTCTGAAATCCTGCATATCTGCAAACAAAGCAACCTCGGTGTGAAACTCTATGAGGATAAAATTCCTATCGCCAACGAAACAAAGGAACTGGCGCTGAAATTCAGCCTGGATCCTACTGCGGCAGCATTGAGCGGAGGGGAAGACTACGAACTGCTGTTCACCATCAAACAGGAAGACCACGATAAGATCGTCCTGTCAGAACAGATCAGCGTAATCGGCTACATGGACGATATCAGCGAGGGCGCACATATCCTGACAAAAGGCGGCAACAAATTCAAACTTGTTTCGCAGGGATGGAATGCCTTTCAGCAATAAATAAATTTATCGGCTCAACACCGGACATAAAAAAAGATCGCAAGTCAGTTGACTTGCGATCTTTTTTTATCTGATTTCACCTTGTTCAAATTTCCACTAAGCCATCTGCTTTTAGTGACGAAACATATGATCCCCGCCTCAGCGGAAGCGCCCGCTACCGTGTTTGACGAAACCAGTAAAGCTTTCGGAAACATGGAAGATGGATATTAGTGGACGCCTTTCCCTTTTATACACACAAAAATTAAAAACTACCCGCCAGTCTCCGCTACATTCAATTCTTAATTCTTCATTCCTAATTTTTAATTGACTTCAACGATCACCGTCTGACTATTATGCGTCGGCGGCAATATCCCCGAAAACACACAGAATTTCAGATGATAAATACCCGGTGCATCTGGCATGATCACCTCCATACGTATTAACCGTCTTTCAATAGCCCTGCTGACAGCGAGGTCTGATTTCACGCCATTCTGTGCCTCCAGGAAAGCATACCCCACAACGGCTTCATTAGCTTTATCAACAGGTACCTGCTGACCATAACCATTCTTCAGATGCAGAATAAAAGGCATCCGTTCTCCCCTTTTCACCTTCACTTTTTTCATAGCAGGTTCCAGTGTTATCAGGGAATAAGAATAATACGGATCTGCGCTGTAAGCGTTCCATGGTCCTTTTACGGTATTGAAGCGCTCTGAAAACGGCAGTTTGTTATCAGGCGTAAATGTGATCATAGCCGGCTTACCCCACAGCTGTTTCTCTGTATCCCAATAGTTATACTGATTACGGCGGTTATAGCGGTTATTGATGACATACGCCAGTTCGCCACTATAGAACATATACTTGGAAGGCCATTGATAACTGTTGATGAATACAACGGGTCTGCCGGCAGCATGTTTTTTCATCTCTTCCGCCCAGGGCTTGTTATGATGAATCTCAGGACGGATTGTTACCTCCGGCATAAAATCCCACACCATATACACCCTGGTAACCATTACCAGGAAAAGCGTCAGGATAGCGAGATAAGGCATGATGCGCAGCGACCATTTCAGGGAACGTCTCCTACGTACAGCCTGATGGGCCAGTATCATCGTTGGTGTAAACAACATCACCGTCCAGTTGGTCTCTACCCTTCCTTTGAACGTGCTAAGAAGGAAAAACGCCAGTACGCCGATCACGCTGAATTTAAGCGCTCTTTCAAAAGCACTCTGAATCGGACACACAAACGCATAATACAACACCAGCCACCCGGCTACAGGCCCAAACAACAACAGCTGTCCGAGTATGTATTCAATGGTGTAATTGACACTATAACTGCTGGCATTTCGTTCTACCAGGTGATACTGTAATGACGGGAAATTATGCGCATACTGCCAGTAAAGATGCGGCATGAAAAGAATGGTCGTAATGATACAGGCCACATAGAATTTAAATACACGCAGCAGGTTCAGATTGGAGATCAGCGTAAAGCCGACAATCAGAATACCATGGTATTTACTATAGAACATCAAGGCCATACTCAGGCCCAGCAACAATGTATTCTTCCAGCTTTGCTGCTCCAGGAAATTACGGTATATCAGGAAGAAGAGAGCAGTAAAAAAGATCAGCGGAATATCAGGAACGGCCAGTATACCACCCAGCTGCATAGCGCCCATGAGACACAGCAACAGGTAAAACAGTTTATTATCCCTGCGGGGGATCAGTTTATCCGTTATGATCAGCGTAAGCAGGTTGAGTATAACCATCCCTAAGCGCACGCCAAATTCATTATGGAACAGGCCATATCCCAATTTGATCAGCAACGCCACCATCGGCGGATGATCGAAGTAGCCCCAGTCCAGGTGACGGGAATATACCCAATAATAGGCCTCGTCATCCATCAGCTCTGTAAATCCGGCCTGGAACAGGGCTAGTAACAGCCATATCAGGAGGAAAAGATGCTTATACTGGTTCTTCTTAAAATATGCTGCGATGGCCATGTGTATTACAGGTTGAAACCGCTAAGATAACCCAATTAACTGTTTGAAGTCCCAGTTCGTATCCAGCACAACCATAGCGGACGTATATCCAGGCGCTATTTTACCCAGTTGATCTGCACGTCCTGCTACTGTAGCCGGGTATAAAGAGGCCATACGTAAAGCCTCTTCCGGTAGTATACAGGCGGCTTTAATACAGTTCAGCACCCCTTTGTGCATGGTCAGCTTCGAACCGGCCAATACCCCCTGTGCGTTATTATAACGATCTGTTTCTTCCACATAGATATAATCACCTTCATTGGTAGCCACAACAGCATCTGTGATCAGGAAGAGCCTTTCTCCCATGATCTTCTTGCTGATCCGCAAAGCGGCAAAATCTACATGTATACCATCAGGTACAATACTGGCGTGTACGCTGGGATGATCATAGATAGCCCCTACCAGACCAGGAGCACGATGCTGGAAAGGAGACATGGCATTGAATAGGTGTGTGGTAGTCGTAATACCGTTGTCAAATGACTGGTAAGCGGTCATATAATCTGCATTGCTATGACCGGCGGATATCAGTATCCCGGCATCCTGCAATCGCTTAACCAGCTCAGCGTCCATACATTCGGGAGCCAGTGTCATCATTTTAATGATGCCTTCACCTTGCTTCAGCAACTGATCAATGTCGGCTGCGGTAGGACGTTTGATATATTGCGGAAGGTGTGCCCCTTTCTTTTCGGCATTGATAAATGGCCCTTCCAGGTGTAATCCCAGTACTCCCTGGCCACCTTCCTGCCAGTATTGGCGCACGGCTTCTATGGATTTGCTGATCACTTCGGAAGAGTGGGTAGGAATGGTAGGCATGAAATACGCAGCGCCGCCTGACTGACAATATTCATAAGTGGCCTTTAAAGTGGCTGTATCAGGCGTTAAAGGAAACAGCTTACCGTTACCTCCGTAAATCTGGAGATCAATAAATGCGGGGGCCAGAATATCGCCTTTCAGATCGGTCAGTTCGGCGGCTTCAGGTACCTGCGCCTGTGGCAGTACATGCTGAATGCGGCCATTTTCTGTGAGTACGGCATAGCCGTCCAGCCATAAGTCTCCTGTGAAGATCCGGGTGTTGATGTAAGCCCTAAGCATTGACTATGTTTTAATTATCTATAGATAACAGTCATAGTCAATACCAGCTGGCATGCTTATGACTGTCGGTTACGCTTCATATAATTCCAGAGGTAAGCCGTCAGGGTCGGTAAAAAAGGTAAACCGTCTGCCAGTGTAGGGATCGGTACGTACAGGCTCGGGAGTGACATTGTACGTTTGAAGATGCGCTATCGCCTTTTCCAGGTTATCTACAGCGAAAGCCAGGTGCCTTAATCCTGCTGCTTCCGGTCCGCTGACTCTTTGCGGCGGATCCGGAAAGGAAAACAATTCAATCACATAATACTCGTTTAATGCCAGGTCCAGCTTGTATGACCGGCGTTCCAGCCGGTATACTTCGCGGATGATCCTGAGACCGAGTACTTCTGTATAAAAACGCTTGCTCTTTTCATAATCAGAGCAAATGATTGCTATATGGTGTAGACCTTTTAACATTAAAAAACCTGGAATTTATCTGCATCCTTCAGGAAAGGAAATTTACTTCTCACTTCTTCCAGGCGGGAGCGTTCAAGTGTAGTGGTAAAGATATCCTCATCGTGTGATTTCTGATAGATGATCTCACCCAGTGGGTCGATCAGGCTGGAATCACCACTGTGATAGATGTTATTACCGTCGTTACCTACCCTGTTCACACCAATCGTATAACATTGATTTTCAATAGCACGTGCATGGATCAGTGCTTTCCATGGCGTACTTCTGCGCTCAGGCCAGTTAGCCACATTGATCAGCACATCGTATGCAGGTTCGCCGGTTTCAGGTGAAATCGCATTCCTGGACCACACGGGGAAACGCAGGTCATAACATACCGTCAGGCACACTTTCCATCCTTTTACGGAGGCGATCAGGCGTTTATCGCCCGCCTGGTAGTGCTCATGCTCACCACCGAAACCAAACAGGTGACGTTTATTGTAAGTACCGAAAACACCGTTAGGCTGCATCCAGATCAGGCGGTTCCAGTATTGGCCATCCTCTTCAATGATCAGACTTCCGGTCAGAATAATGTTCTTTTCGGCAGCCTTCTTCTTCATCCATTGCACAGCAGAACCGTCCATTTTTTGTGCCAGTCTTTCAGGCGCCATACTAAAGCCCGTGCTGAACATTTCCGGCAGCACCACTACTTCGGTTCTTTCCTTGATCGAATCGACCTTTTCGTCGAACATGCGAAGATTCTCGTCAATATTTTCCCAGTTCAGGTTAGTCTGTATGAGCGTTACTTTCAGATCTGACATAGTCAATTAAGAATTAACAATTAAGAAGTAAAAATTAGGAACCATCAGTTTGGATTAATTTTCAGAAGAATACACGGCAATTCCTGCACAATTCTTAATTCTTAATTCTTTAATTCCTAATTAAAATTTGCAAATTATGATTTGCAAATTACGATGACTTCGTTTAAAAAGTATGAAAATTATCCGCTAACTAATCCCCTCCTTTTGCGATTTGTTCAATGACGTCCTGTATAAATTCTGGTTCGTACCCTTTTTGCAGGAGATATTGCATGGTTTTGTACTTCCTTTTGAGGTACTGCTCTCCCTTCAGGGAGGCATATTTCTTCTCCGCCAGGGTATACAGGGTTTTGTCATAGTCCTCTGCGTCGATCTCTTCCATCCCCTTTTTAATACAATAAGCCGATACCTGCCGCTGTTTCAGCTCCATCTGTATCTTCTTACGTCCCCATTGTTTCAGACGGAATTTTCCGCCTGCAAACGCTTTGGCAAAACGTTCCTCGTTCAGGAAGTTGTCGGAGATCAGGGCGGCAATCGCCTCGTCTACCTCCTCGCCTCTTAATCCCAGCTCAAAACATTTGCTTTTCACCTCACTATGGCAACGTTCCTGGTAGGCACAATAGTGACGCAGTTTCAGTATCGCGGAAGCTATCATTCTGTATAAAGAAAAACTGCAAGAGATGGGTTATCCCCCTTCTCTTGCAGTCAGTTATAAGTGCAGTTATTTTTTTACGATCATCAGGCGGGCGTAGTTCAGCATGATCTTCTTTTCACCGCCTGCTTTCGGGAAGTTGACGGTAGCCACCCGGTTATTCATGGGGCCGTCCATCGTGGTAATGGTACCGAAACCGAATTTCTGGTGCTCGACTTCCATACCGGCTTCCATGGTAGCCGGATCGTCCGGTGTGAAGTTAGGAGAAGGAACGTGTGTGCTTGGCATCGCCGTCTGCATCGGTTTTGGCGCCGGACGCGGACCAGCAGGTTGCTGACTGGACTGCGGCGTTTTCTTCTGCATACGGTCAAACATGTTGCCTCCTCCGCTATTACCCCATAGACCGCCGCCGTTGTTAATCGGACTACGGTTTACACCACTGCCGCCTGCATAGCTGCGGTCAATGTATTTTTCCGGCATCTCTTCCAGGAAACGGCTGGATTCATTATTCACCAGCTGTCCGAAGCGATAACGGCTGTTGGCGTATGTCAGGAACAGACGGGATTTCGCACGGGTGATCACCACATAGAACAAACGGCGCTCTTCCTCCAGTTCTTCTCTTGAATTGATGGAAAGACCACTTGGGAAGAGGTTTTCCTCCAGTCCTACGGAGAATACTACCGGGAATTCCAGTCCTTTTGCCGCGTGGATGGTCATCAGTTTCACCACATCACTGTCTTCATCGTTGCCTTTATCGGCATCTGTCAGCAATGTGATCTGCTGCAGATAGCTACCCAGGGATTTTTCTGCTTCCAGCAGTTCACCGTCTTCCGTAGGCGTTTCGGTGAATTCCTTGATGGAGTTCAGCAACTCCTGGATATTTTCGTAGCGGGCCAGGCCCTCTGTTGTTTTATCGTTGAACAGTTCCTTTACGAGATTGGTAGATTTACCCACCTGTAAAGCAATGTCGTAAGCATTATGTTTACCCAGCATTGCCTGGAAACTGCGGATCATGATCACAAACCCTTCGATCGCTTCCAGTGTACCGCTCTTGAATCCGAATTCACGCGCTCTTTCCAGTACATTCCAGAAAGTGATATTCTGGTCATTGGCAATCACGGAGCATTTATCAACGGTTGTTTTACCAATGCCGCGTACAGGATAGTTGATGATACGTTTCAGGCTTTCTTCTTCCTGTGGATTGGTCACAATGCGCAGGTAAGCGATAAAGTCTTTGATTTCTTTACGCTGATAGAAGGACAAGCCACCGAAGATGCGGTAAGGGATGGCCTTACGGCGCAGGTTTTCCTCAAATGCACGGCTTTGCGCGTTCGTGCGGTAGAGGATGGCGAAGTCTCTGTTGGCGTAGTGATTGCGGAGCTTTTGCTCTGCAATGGTATCTGCTACGAACTTACCTTCCTCATTATCCGTCATGGTACGTACCAGCTTGATCTTTTCACCGTCTGCGTTATCTGTCCAGAGGTTCTTTTCGATCTGTCCCTTATTATTCGCAATCACCTCGTTGGCTACGTTAAGGATGGACTTGGTAGAACGGTAGTTCTGCTCCAGTTTTACCACTTTCGCATCATCATAGTCTTTTTCAAACTGGAGGATGTTCTGTATGGTGGCACCGCGGAAGGAATAGATACTCTGTGCATCGTCACCTACCACGCAGATGTTTTCATGCGCAGCGCCCAGTAGTTTGATGATCTCGTACTGAGCCGGGTTGGTATCCTGGTACTCATCGATCATGATATATTTGAACTTATGCTGGTATTTGTGCAGTACTTCCGGGAAGCTTTTCAGCAGCTGGTACATTTTGAAGAGCAGGTCGTCAAAGTCCATGGCGCCGTTCTTAAAACAGCGTTTGGCGTACATATCGTACAGCTTACCGGTCATCGGCCTGTTAGCGCGCATATCTTCCTGCTGTACCGCATAGTCATGCTGATACTCTTCAGGGCCCATAAGGCTGTTTTTAGCCGCAGAAATGCGGTTATATACCAAATTAGGCTTGTAGTGCTTATCGTCCAGATTCTGCTCGTTTATGATGGTTTTAAGCACACTTTTCGCATCGTCAGAATCGTAGATGGTAAAGTCGTTGGGGTAACCGAGCCGGTGTGCTTCTGCTCTGAGCAGTCTGGCAAACACGGAGTGGAAGGTGCCGATGTAGAGGTTACGTGCTTCTGTACCGCCGAGGATCTTTTCCACACGTTCCTTCATTTCACGGGCTGCCTTATTTGTAAATGTCAGCGAAAGGATATTAAACGCGTCTACCCCGTTACGCATGAGGTGAGCGATACGGGTGGTCAACACTTTCGTTTTACCGGAGCCGGCGCCTGCCACGATCATTAGCGGACCATTAATGTGCGCTACTGCCAGCCGTTGCTGCTCGTTCAGTTCATCTAAATAATTTGCCTTCATTCTCTTTATAAAAATCCCTGATTTGCATCAGGAAATGATGTTTGAATATTTAAAAGGGAAGGCATAAAAGTACGAAAGAATGAAGAAAGGGAGAAAAGGAAATCCCTCTCCCCTTTTCAAAAGGGGGTATTAATATCTTGCTATACGGGACTTCAGCAT
This sequence comes from Chitinophaga pinensis DSM 2588, assembly GCF_000024005.1. NCBI lineage: Bacteria > Pseudomonadati > Bacteroidota > Chitinophagia > Chitinophagales > Chitinophagaceae > Chitinophaga > Chitinophaga pinensis. The sequence goes on along the minus strand of NC_013132.1, from coordinate 1,223,993 downwards.
TTTACGCGCGAAATGGATCCGGCTTTTCACCGTACCCAAAGGCTCGTTCAGCATGGCGGCTATTTCGTAATATTTATACCCTTCAAAATAAAGCATGAAAGGTTGTTTAAATATCACGGGCAGATTATACACGGCCATATGAACATCTTTTATACGCAGGTTGGTTTCTGCGGCATTGCCGATGCTGGGTTGTTGTTGGTGTAATAAGAATTCTCCGGCGGAATTGTCGAGCAGACGGAACTGCCTGTTGCCCCGACGATAGTTGTTGATGAAGATATTACGCATAATGGTATACAACCATGCCCTGATATTGGTACCGGCAAGATACTTGTCACGGTTGGCCAGTGCGCGGAAAAGCGTTTCCTGGTAAAGGTCTTTCGCTGATTCTGAATCTTTCGTTAAGGTAACCGCATACGGTCTGAGAAAATCCGCATTTCCCAGTAACAACGTATTGAAATCTGAGGATGACATAATGGTGATCGTTTAAGCATCTGAAATAATTGTTGATTCAGCTGAATAAACCTGCTTTAAGGGAAACAGTCGTTTATGTAAATGTTGATTATCATATGTAAGGGTATTAGTTACTTAAAATGGTTACGTTAGTTAGTCAGTTAGTCTTCACGTAGAATGAACATTCGAATGATACTGGGGATGCAAAGCTTAAAGGCTGCTTTCTCAAACAGAAGTACACATACACATTCTCTTTCCGGATATTTACAAAGACAATATACTTCTCACGATCGTTGCCGGACATAACCCACTCCTGACTTTCCTGAAAAGCCCTGACGATTCCACCTTATGATGTGAGGTGTTTCCATGATTGTACTTTTTGGTTAAGCGTACTGGGGTACTGTTCGTAACTTTTTCTTATGGTCCTTTAACTTGTTTGTTTTCTTATTCTCGACGATTGTTTTCTATTCCCGTTGTTTCAGTATCTGACGGTTAAACGTGCAATTAGTGTTCTCTTAGTTTTTCTATTTTCTTTGGGTACATCAAATACTACAACACACACATCTGAATAGGCTAAATACAATACGAACTAACATTCAACTGACTGACTCTTAACACAATTTAACGAAAGCAATTGTATTTACCAAAAAAACAGGGTGGTATAACATATAAATAATAAACGCTGATTATCACCGGCTTAAACCGGGAAAATCAGCGTTTATTATTATGAAAGATGAGCGGTGTAAAACCTATAAACAGGCGATCTTTCTGACCCTGTTTTCATGACGGCCGCCTTCAAATGGCGTGTCAATGAATACATCTACGATCTGCTTGGCAACGGCATCATCTACAAACCGCGCAGGGATGCACAGTACATTGGCGTTATTGTGAGAACGTGCCAGGCGCGACAACTCTTCTCCCCAGCAGATAGCAGCACGTATACCCTGGTGTTTGTTAGCCGTAATAGCCACGCCATTACCACTACCACATACCAGTATACCAAACGCAGCCTGCTCCCGCTCTACCAGCGTAGCTACCGGATGCGCAAAATCAGGATAATCAGCCGGGTCTTTTGAATGAGCACCTGCGTCCTTTACCTTCAGCCCTTTTCCCTCCAGGTAAGAAATAATCTCTTCCTTATATTCAAATCCCGCATGATCAGCGCCAATAGCTACCGGCAGCGTAAGATTAAATAGTGGTTGTGATGCCATAAAACAAAAATTTAAAAAGTGAAAGTTACAGAAAGCACAACGCGGAATATCCTGTTTATAACAAAGGACATTCCGCGTCTGTTTTAAATTTTATCAGCGTCAGATCAAGACCATTCTTCTGCTTCTTTCTCTGCCTGCTCCATTCCTTTCAACGCTCTGCCCGAAATGTATATGCTAATTTCGTACAAAAGATACAATGGTGTAAATACAATCAGCTGGTCAATTACATCCGGAGGAGTGATCACCGCTGCCAGCACCAGTATCACAACAATCGCGTGCCTGCGGTAAGTACGAAGGAACGTCGGTGTGATAAAGCCGATCTTCGTCAGGAAGAATACCAGTACAGGCAATTCAAACAGAATACCCATACCCAGTACAATCTGTGACATCAATCCGAAATAGTCGTCTATGAAGAACTGGTTAACAGCCCTGTCCGTAACGGTATAACCTGCCAGGAAGTTGATCGTGAACGGCGCCATCAGGAAATAACTGAAAGCGATACCCATGAAAAACTGGAAAGATACCCAGAAGATCACTCCACGCGCACCTTTCAGCTCACGTTCTTTCAGTGCCGGCTTGATAAAGCTCCAGAATTCCCAGAAGATATAAGGGAAGGCCACTACCAGACCAAATATAAATGCCAGTTTGAACTGCAACATTACCTGTCCTACCAGGATATGGTTCTGAAACACAATAGGCACCGGCGTGATACAAAGTTTATCACCCAGGCCAACCAGGTTACCCAGCTTACATAAAGCCACATAAGAAGGGAAAGTTGGATTGGTGGGTCCAAAGATAACATCATCCAGTATCTCCTTTGTGTAAACAAAGCCGAAGATGCTCACCACTATCAGCGCAATGATCGAACGCACTATATGCCAGCGCAGGTCTTCCAGGTGGTCAAAGAAAGACATCTCTGCCTTTTCCTCGTTATTCGAAAAAATTTTCTTGAACATATCAGTTAGTCGGACTGTGATTGATTTTATGCTAAGGAGCACAAATATAGCGGTTGCTTCCAACAAAACAGAGCAACTTACCCTATTAGTAGAAAGTTTTAAGCGAATTTAAAGGTATAAACGCAAGCTCCGGGAGACCGGTAACTATCGCTACCTGCCTGCCGTACGCCCGTCGTAATTATTGTTGATGAAAAAACGCCGTAAACCGGCAGGTGAAGAAGAGAAGATATATAATGAACTTTGAGGTAGGTACAAAAAAAGAGCCAGCCCGAGAAGAATCAAGAGCCGGCCTTTCATCCATTGTTTGTTAACCCCAAAAAAGTTGAATTCGAGAATGTCTTTGTTTCCAGATTCACTTTGCATCCGATTGATGGCAAGCTTTCAAGATGATCGTGTTTCTGGTTACTTTTAAATTTCTATCACAAAAATAGAAAGAAATATGTTATTATCAATGTTGTAACAATTTTTTTTACATCCTTTTAACAAAAATCAAATCATTGTGTTACATCATCTGTAGCAAATGTATAAAATTCGTGTTAAATCCCTACTACTTTTTTTAAATCGTTTTAGCAGGGGCGATGCTAATCAACCGCGAAGCGTCTCATTCACTCTGCAAATATATTAAAAAAAATATCACAATATCAATTCTTGATTTCTTTTATTTTATAAAAAATTAGTAAGCTCTCCTAAATTGTTGAAAAATAAGCAACTAAAACAGCCTATTTCATAGATAAAAAAGTTTAATTTATCTTGAAATATAATCAGAGCACCTTCATCTTCACCATTTCAATCCTCGTTTCAGTAACATTCAATACATCAAACTCATAATCGTCTATGATGATGCGCTCTTTTAAGCGAGGAATCTTCTCGTGGTGATTGATAATATAGCCGGATAATGTCTCACTCTCGTCTTCAGGAAAATCAAAACCATATTTTTCATTCAGATAATCCAGTTCCAGTCGGCCAGAGAAAATATATTCCTTCTCCGCAATCTGCTTTTCCACAAACTCTTCCACGTCATGTTCATCCTTGATCTCACCAAAGATCTCTTCCAGTACATCTTCTATCGTCACAATACCCGCTGTTCCGCCAAATTCATCTACCACCCAGGCAATGCTCCTGTGCTCTTTATTGAACTTACTCAGCAGATCAATAGCGCTCATTGTTTCAGGTACCGCCAATATCGGATGCAGAATAACAGAGATCTCACCCGGACTCTTAAACATATCCAGCTGATGAATATAACCCAGAATATTGTCGATCGTATTTTCGTAAATGATGATCTTCGAGAGTTTGGTTTCAACAAACTTCTGCTGTGCAGCGCCAATAGGACTGCCGATTTCCAACGCTTCTATTTCCTTACGCGGAATCAGACAACCACGGATCTTCACATGCGCCAGTGATAATGCGTTTTCAAACAGCTCTGTATTCAGTTCCTGGTTCTCTGTCATATGTTGTTGGGACTGACGTATAAAATGCTCCACATCCACTCTTGGGAAGGATGTGTCTGTCTCCACAATACGCACGTTGAACAGATATTTCAAAATCCATTCAGAAATAGATACCAGCAGACTGCCTATTACAAACAGCGGCTTGGATAATACGGAAATGGGTAATGCAAAAAAGCTGAGTAACGCTTCCGGCCGTGAACGAAAAATAGCACGGGGAATAAAGAAACCGAAAGTCAGCAGTATCAGTGTGCTCAATACGACATCGATGAACAACAGTACCGGCTGCAGGTTCGTATTCTGCTGGGGAGGTAATACAAGGTTCCATATCGGCTGGAAGAATCCGGCAAAAAGTATCCCATATATCACCACAACAATAGTCAATCCTAACAGACTGGTAGCCAGAAACCGGGAGGGGTTGTCATTAAAACTGGCCAGTATTTTACCGGTAGCGCGCCCCTGTTTCTTCTTCAGCTCAATGCTCAACTTGTTCACATTGGCGAATGCCGTCTCAAGTCCGGCAAAGAAACCTGCCAGCAAAACCAGTGTAGCCAGGATCAGGAGTGTATAAGTATCCATAGAGTTCAAAAGTAAGGAATTATAGATTCCACATAATAGGTACGGTCATTCATTATACAAAGATTGCACCGGAACATTATGTTTACTGTCCGAGGAATCCGGTTACCAGCTTTTTAACCGCTGTATAAGCCGTTTCCAGATCGTCATTCACTACTATTTCGTCAAATTCATGAGAGAAAGACAGCTCGTAACGGGCTTTTCCCAGTCTTTCTTCCAGGGAAGCCTGCGTTTCCGTGCCACGTTCACTCAGTCGTACCCGTAAGGTATCCAGTGTAGGCGGTGCGATAAAAATAGTCAGTACACCCGTGTGATATTTTTCTTTGATGGAAAGAGCCCCCTTCACATCAATATCCACCATTGGCACTTTCTCCTTATCCCATATACGCTGTAACTCTGTTTTCAGGGTACCATAATATTTACCGGCATACACCATCTCATATTCTGCAAACGCGTTGTCATCAATTTTCTGGTGAAAATCATCCAGCGACAGGAAGTAATAATCCCTTCCATGCACTTCATTCTCCCGGGCAGTACGCGTTGTGGCTGAAATAGAAAAAGACAGCTGTGGCAATTCTGACAACAGCTTTTTTACGATGGTGGTTTTACCTGCTCCGGAGGGAGCAGTTATAATAATAATCTTATTGCTCATGTTCTGATCTGATTATCCTGGTTCCGCTATAAATCACAGGCTGCAAGTAATTGGTGCGGGCATTTACCATATTAGAATATGATCGTTCGCGCCAATCTCTTGCAGCCTGTAGTATACCTTATAATACTTTAAATTCTCTTGATGTCTGCACCGAGTTTTCTCAATCGCTCGTCGATGTACTGATAACCGCGATCGATCTGTTCGATGTTCTGAATAGTACTCTTGCCTTCCGCGCTTAATGCCGCGATCAGCAGGGAAACACCCGCACGTATATCCGGAGATGACATGGTAATGCCTCTCAGCGCATGTTGTCTGCCCAGACCAATCACTACTGCACGGTGCGGATCACACAATACGATCTGTGCGCCCATGTCGATCAGTTTGTCTACAAAGAACAATCTGCTCTCAAACATCTTCTGATGTATCATCACGCTACCTTTCGCCTGTGTGGCTACTACCAGCACAATGCTCAGCAGGTCAGGCGTAAATCCTGGCCATGGATGATCCGAGATCGTCAGGATGGAACCATCCAGGAAAGTCTGGATTTCATAACTATCCTGCGCAGGAATATAGATATCATTATCCCTGATCTCCAGGTTGATACCTAACTGACGGAACTTTTCCGGGATAATACCCAGATGCTGTACACCGGCATTCTTGATAGTGATCTCAGACTGCGTCATTGCCGCCAGTCCGATGAAGGAACCTATCTCGATCATATCCGGCAGCATCGCATGACTGCAACCTTTCAGGGAAGAAACACCCTGAATGGTCAGCAGGTTGGATCCGATACCGTTGATGTTGGCACCCATGCTGTTCAGCATTTTGCACAACTGCTGCAGGTAAGGTTCACATGCCGCGTTATAGATCGTCGTTGTTCCGTTGGCCATTACTGCCGCCATCACGATATTGGCAGTGCCGGTCACAGATGGTTCATCCAGCAGCATGTAAGCGCCTTTCAGACCACCGTCTCCCGCTTCCAGACGGAAATAGTTATCGTCATTATCATATACGAACTGCACACCCAGTTTCTCAAAACCGATGATATGCGTATCCAGCCTGCGACGACCAATCTTGTCACCGCCCGGTTTAGGAATATACGCCTTACCAAAGCGTGCCAGCAAAGGACCTGCTATCATAACAGAACCTCTGAGACGTCCGGATTTTTTTTTGAATTCTGCACTCTCCAGATAAGGAAGATTGATCTGGTCAGCCTGAAACTCACAGGTATCACGGCTGATTCTGTTGGTCTTCACACCCATATCCCCGAGCAGCTCTATAAGCAGATTTACATCGAGGATATCCGGGATATTACTGATAGTAACTTTATCAGCTGTCAACAGGACAGCGCTGATAATCTGTAAAGCTTCGTTCTTGGCACCCTGGGGCACAATTTCCCCTTTAAGACGGTTGCCGCCTCTTACTTCGAAAGCACTACTCACTTGTTCCTGTTTTTATTGTATTTGTTGTTATTGTGCTTATTGTTATTCTTCTGATTGTTGCTCTTGAACTTTTGCTGGAAGTTCTTGTTACGTTTGCTGCCACCGCTGCCACCGCCATTGTTGGATGGACGTGGCTGGAATTCAGCATTCGTATTGTAATTAGGCGCGTTGGCCATTGAAGCGGCAGTCGGCGCTGGTGAATGACCCGTCTGGAATTCCAGGCGGCCATCAGTGATACCATTCAGCTCAGCCTTGATAGCATCATCATGAACACTTTCCTTATGCCAGTTGCTATAAGCCAGTTTCATGTAGTTGCCTATACATTGCGTAAAGCCTTCTTTCTTTTCAGGATTATCCTCGTTGATCGCTTTATCGATCACCATTTCCAGGTTTTTACCAAAATGGCGGTTACGGGGATATTTTTTGGGATAACCCAGCGGCTCCGGTCTTGCTCTCAGTGTCTCTCTGGTTGGAATGGGATATGGAGATTCCACATCCAGTTTAAAGTCGGATATCAGAAACAAATGGTCCCATAGCTTATGTCTGAAGTCCTCCACATTACGCAGGTGAGGATTCAGCGTACCCATCAGCTCTATCAGTGACATCGCATTACGTTGACGGTGCTCATTATCCTCGATGCTGAGTACATACTCTATCATCTTTTGGATATTGCGTCCGTACTCCTTCATTATCAAATGGTTACGGGTTGTATTGTATTCCATATCGCTACTTAAAATAATATCTGTGTAAATTTTGAAAGGTAAGATCTGCTTGCGCATTCACAAAGCAACAAAAGCTGATTGGAGAACATCTTTGTACCTGGTCATCGTATCCAGGACGGAATGACTTTTAATGTGAAAGCTACCGTTCCTTGCAAACTTATGAAAAATAGTTCAATTATATCAATAGTTAAATTCGTCGCAAAACAGTTTCCCTGAAACATTCATGGCACAATTTCGTAATACTGCAAGGGGCTGATTTTTCAAAGAAAAAGGTGGACCACTGAAGACTGGGGTAATAAGGCCCTGGAGGTTAACAGGAAACAGATGCCCGTAGGAATAAAGTGACTGTCCCGACCGGGGCCGGGACAGTCACTTCTATTTATTCAAATGCTAGTTTTCCCCAGTTTTCCAGCTCTTCTTCCGTCCAGATCTCGGGGAAGAATACGATACGCTTATGACGCGGAGGCAGATATTGCTGCCAGTTGGTGCCTCCGGTAGCCGCGATATCCTCCGGTTTACGGTTCAGATAACGTACGGCGGATTTATAGTGCATCAGCGGCCATCTCACATTAATGTTCAGGTCGTACTCCTTTAGCAGGGGCATCACCTCTTCCTGTACTTCCTTTGGCAGCTGTTTGTAGCGCAACTGCATATTGTTTTGCTGATAACGCTCTGCCACGAACAGGAAATCGCGCATATACTTCTGCTCAAACTGGCGAAGGGTCAGCGTTTTCTTGCCCGTAGCCAGTTCGGTAGCGCCGCTACGCCAGTAGATATTATCCAGTATTTCTGACAACTCCTTCCCTTTCAGGCCTTCCCGCTGCTGCTCATATACCAGGTTTACCAGTCCGGTAGAGCAGATCTCTATCTTACGGAACTGGCCACTCTGAAATCCGCTGGCCGGTAACAAAGCCATCCTGAACTGCAGGAATTGCTGCTTATCCATACCATCCACCATGATCTCAAAGGAATTGATCAGGTTCCGGAAATAGTTATTGATACGCTTCAGCTGCGTTTTAAACAGATCCGCTGTCAGTTCCGGCGCCTGACATACCTGCTCGATAGCCTGTAAGGTCAGTTTGAAATAAAGCTCCGTGATCTGGTGATAGATAATAAAAATGTTCTCATCCGGTATCGGGGTCCGGGGATGCTGCAGATTTAATAATACATCCAGTTGGATGTAATCCCAATAGGTAAGGTAGTCGGCATAAAGGAGCCCGTCAAGATAAGATGAAAGATCCTGGCCCATTGCGGCATACTTCTCTTCCAGCCGCTTGATTTTGTCAGCGATTTCAGTTGTAACCATGATATAATAAGTAAATTAAAGACCCCTTCCCGGCCGCTCATGCATATATATTTACATATAAGCTGACGGGAAGGGCGCCGGGATTGCTCCCTTATTCCACAACATTAATGGTGCGGTAAAAACTTTCCTCCAGCGATATCAGCGTCTCAGTCCGCTCTATCCCCTTTATCTTCTGCAACTCGTCATGCAATATCCTCCTTAATTGAGTAATATCCTTACAGATGATCTCTGCAAACATACTGTAACTACCCGTCGTATAGTTCAGTCTTACCATCTCGGGGATCTTGCGCAATTCTTTAGCCACAGTGTCATACATGGAACTCTTTTCAAGATAGATACCGATAAAGGCAATCACGTCATAGCCTATCATTTTTAAATCTACATGCAATTTTGTACCTTTAACGATACCCAGTTCTTGCAATTTCTTCATTCTAACGTGGATCGTGCCACCGGAAACGAAAAGCTTCTTCCCGAGGTCAGCGTAGGAGATTTCTGCATTATGCATCATTTCACTGATGATCTGCAAATCTAGTTTGTCAATATTCAAATTGTGGCTCATTTTTACAATTTGTTTTGGAATGTATTAAACCTATATGCAAATATTTGAAAAATTTCGAAAATTCAAAAATTTTTCTTAAAAAATTTGCAAGAAAACGGTTATGTCTTTAGATTTGCATCATAATAGTTCATCAAACGACGGTTTTCTACAAACAGACAGTATCAAAAACTGAACAGATTTGAAAAAATACCGCAAAATTTTGAATAACTAGTTCTTTAAATTGTGGGGTGATGAAACTGGCAGACATGCCCTCTTGTCTCGGGGGTGGGGATCACAGGATAAACACAGCATAATGGGTTGACCACTAATCTTATTTGTGCTGCGGCTAACTGCCTCGTGGAGGTTCGACTCCTTCCCCTACAGCTATTTAAAAGCCTGCTTCCCTATGTGGAGCAGGCTTTTTTGCTTTATTACAGTGCTCAACTCTCCTTTCAGCCACCCGGCTGCATACTCCGCCGGGAAAAACACTATTTTTGCAGCGATGGGACAAAAGAAACTACAACGCTTCGCAGAAATTGAGACCTTTCCGAATGTTTTAATATACCCGGAAGGAATGCCCGGCAACTGGCATACATTCTTTAAAAACGATCATCCGCTTACGCTGGAACTCGCCTGTGGTAAAGGCGATTATACATTGGGCCTCGCCCGTCGCTACCCGGAAAAAAACTTCCTGGGCGTAGACCTCAAAGGAAACCGCATCTGGCGTGGCGCTAAAACCGCTATGGAAGAACCCCTGCCCAACGCCGGCTTCCTCCGCACACAGATCGATAAACTGGCCAACTATTTCGCACCTGGAGAAATTGCAGAAATATGGATCACCTTCCCGGACCCATTCCTCCGCAACTCCAAACAGAAAAAGCGGCTGACACACCCAAAATTCCTTCAGCTGTACCAGCCGCTGCTGGCAAAAGACGGAACAATTAATCTTAAAACAGACTCTCCTGAATTATATATCTTCACAAAAGAAGTGATTGAAGCCGCAGGCTGTATCTTAATAGAAGATATTCCGGACATCTATGCCATGACCGAAGTACCTCCCCTGCTGCAAATCCGTACTTATTATGAAGGAATGCACCTGGAAGACGGCCGCACCATCAGGTACCTGAAATTCAGACTACCCGAAGCCCCGCTCGACTGGCGTGAGATAAAACTGCCTTCTCATGCAGAAGCCACTGAAGGAGACGATTGACTTCTACTATAATGAACAGGGATACATGGTATTCACTGAACATTATCACCTGGAAAGAGGGTACTGCTGCGGGAACGGCTGTAAACACTGTCCCTACGGGTACGATAAAGTACCCGAACCCCGGCGGACCACCCTGCTTACCAACAGGCTGAACAGAGACAAAGAAAAGTAACGTATCTTTCTACTACCTACAGTCCCATTACCTACCGGCTTCAGCCGGTCCTCCCCAAAGGATGGACATGCAGGATGATTAGACAGGAAGGATTTAACGACGACGATTTAAACTTGAAAGATGTACTTTGGGTATCAGGAAGAAAGCATAGAGCAACCAAATAGTCAGACTGAAAACGATAATACCAATTGTCATATGTCGGTACTTAAGCTAAAGCTGGATCATGATCAATTGCTGGAGGATTTCTTTGAATCCACCCATGTCATCGGAATCGTATCCGCCGCACGCGACTATCAACTCTGCTGGCAGATTAATAAGCACATGCACCTCGATTTCCGGATAAATAATTCCCTGGAAATTAACCTCTCCAAAAACAACAGAGCGTTCTATTTCAGCGTTTTTGAGTTTGAGGAGCCAATAAAGTCTTCTGTACACTATTTCTATAATAATCACTGTCAGGCAGAATATCTGCTGCCCGAACTGAAAAATGTAGACTACCTCTGGATGGTCAAAGGAGACTACTATCAGTTAAATGACATCAAAAAATTAATCGACCAGTTACGCCACGTAGAGCTTGTACAATTAGTATCTTTATTGGATATTAGAGAGATTAAGAATAAGATGAACCTCATCTTCTAACCGGCCAGAAACCGGTTTCCTTCACCGAATTACACCCGTGAACAAGGCATTGTTTCATGTTAAAATCCTTTTGTTATGTGGGAAGAAAAAAAGAACCAACTATATAGGTCCTTCGAATTCAAAGACTTCAAAGAAGCATTCGCATTTATGACAAAAGTGGCCCTTATTGCTGAAAAAATGGACCATCACCCCAACTGGACAAATGTTTATAACAAGGTAGAAATATACCTGAATACACATGACGCGGGAGATGTGATCACCGATAAAGACCATAAGCTGGCGAAAGCCATCGATGGGTTGTTGTAAATTTTTATTGACACACAGTGATTCGTATTTCTTTACTTTTCCTGTTGTTTTGTTGCTCCATTGTTACCAAGGCTGGCATACCCGCACTAGATACACTGGTGGCAGATTTTGATCATCTGCCTGCTGCTGTTGACCTGCGGCCGTATCTCCTGTCCCTGGTAGATAAAGGAGGATCTTTAACACCACAACAGATTTCATCAGCATCATTTAACCACAACTATCACCTGTTCCATGTAGAAAAAAAACATATTGGAAAAGGAAATAATTGTTGGCTGAAACTCCATGTAAGAAACACAGGTACCCAGGATTCCACACTCACTCTCTTTGCCGGCTGGCATGATGATATGAGCTGGTACATCCAGGACAGCGCCAACCACAAAATGCACCTGCTCATGCATACCGGTCTGATGCGGGACCGCGCAGGTGTACAAAGATGGGAACACTACGGTTTTAACGTCACCGTCCCTCCCGGCAGCACGCATACCTACTTCCTGCATATCAACAACAAATACTATAACGAAAACGGGCTGATGCCCACCTTATTCAATGACCTGCAATACGGACAATTTCGCAACGGTCAGTTTGAATACTACCGCAAAGAAACCATCCTGATACATGTATTACTCGGTATGCTACTGGTATGCCTGGCAATCGCCGTCATCAATTACATACAACTACCCGATAAATCCTACATGTACTTTGCAGCCTACATGCTTGGACTAATCGTGTTTTTTACCCTCCGCCTGGAAAGTCAGCCCTACCAGCTATCCGTATTCTACCGATGGCCCATGCTGAAATATTACTGGGATATCCCGGCACTGTTATTCTGCTTCTACCTGATGTATCTCGCCTTTGGCAATACTTTCCTGAACCTCCAGGAGAGATACCCTTTCATGGAGAAACTATTTACTTCAGTAGCCGCTATCATCGGAGGTATCATCATTATCTGCTTTTACTGCATTGCACTGGAACAATACCAGGTGCCGGTGATGATTTATAGTTATGTCTATATCTCTACCCTGCTCCCTTTCCTGATCGTATTCATCGCACTGGCCAGACGCTCGCGTCATCACCCGCTGGTACGCTTTTTCCTCTTCGGATCACTCTGTTTCTACATGGCCAGCTTCGGTTCATTCCTCATGCTGATCAGACCATTGGGACTTATCAATGCACTCGGAGAGATTTCCGCACCATCCCTCCTTATTGTAGCAGGCGTATTGCTGCAATCTATGTTCTTCCTCGCCGGACTCAGTTACCGCAATAAACTGGTACACCATGAAAGAACACGTACACAGGAATTACTGATAAAACAGCTGAATAAGAATAAAGAACTGCAACGTAAACTGAATGAACAGCTGGAAGAACTCGTAAAAGAACAGACCACAGAGATCCTGCGTAAAAAACAGGAACTGGAAGAACAACGGAAAATACACCTGGAAACAGAGTACGATAAGAAACTGACAGAAATAGAACTCAAAGCAATCCGTGCACAGATCAATCCGCACTTCATCTTCAATTGCCTGAATTCTATTCAGCTGTTCGTTATGCAGCGGGACTTTGAATATGCACAGAAATATCTATCTGACTTCTCCTACCTGATCCGTAAAACACTGGATTTCTCACGTCGCAATTTTATTTCATTGTCCGATGAAATTGCATACCTGAATACTTATCTTGGGTTAGAGAAAATGCGGTTTGAGCATAAGATGGAATATGAGATTTATGTCGATCCTGCTATTGCCACATCAGAATCAGAGGTACCCGCCATGCTATTACAACCTTATGTAGAAAACGCAGTGAAATACGGCATGACCAATACCAGCTACCCTATCGGCAAATTGCTGATACAGTTTAATCAAATCGCCCCGGATATGCTGGAATGCCTGGTAGAAGACAATGGCATCGGTATTATCCGCTCCAAAACTTTGCGTACCCTACCGAAACATCATCAGTCTTCCGGTATGGAAATCAGCTTCAACCGTGCCGAACTCCTGAATAAGATGTACAATACAGGTATACATATCGATATCATTGACAAATCGGAAAATAATAACACAGAAAGTGGTACTATTGTAAGGATACTGATCCCCCAACTTTAGGCCATACAAGCTTATTGGAATACTATGATAAAGGCCGTTATAATAGATGATGAACGCAACAGCCGTGATATCATATCACTGATGCTGGAAAAATACTGCCCGGAAGTACAGGTAGCCGCTACAGCGTCTGACTGTGCAGACGGCATCGCTACGATTCAGCAACATCAGCCACAGCTAGTATTCCTTGATCTTGAAATGCCCGATGGTACCGGATTTGACGTATTATTAGGCACACAGGACGCCCCTCCTTTTGAAGCCGTTTTTGTAACCGCTTTTGAAAAGAAATTCCTGCATACCATCCGATTCAGCGAAGTAGAAATTATCCTCAAACCGATTGACCGGGAAAGCCTGATGAATGCAGTCAGTAAGATCGCCGACCGCATACATGCTAATGCCAGCACTTCCCGTTATAAAGTATTGCTTGAAAACTTTAATAATGGCCGTAATATCAATATGGATATGGTCATCCCGGTGACGCAACATGAAGACATGATCATCGGACTCAATAAAATCACCTACCTGGAAGCATCCGCAGAAAAGACAACCATACATCTGTCGGACCAACAGCAAATACAGGCAGATCGTTCATTCCGCTATTATACAGACCTGTTCAGCACTTTACGCTTTTATCAGATCAACAATCATCAGATGGTGCAGTTATCTCAGATCAATAATATTGAAGGGGATGGCAGCAGGGCCTTGCTGAAGAATGGGGTAAAACTGGAAGTCGCAGACAGAAGGAGAAAAGATCTGGTCAGTCACTGGAAACAATACAGATAACAATAAAAAAAGGTCCCGTCTGAGACAGGACCTTTAATTTTTTATCCATTCATGGAGATCAGGAACTCTTCGTTGTTCTTGGTTCCCCTCATGTGTTGCAGCATAAAGTGCATGGATTCCTCTGTATTCATATCTGCAAGGTGATTACGCAGAATGTGTATACGTTTCAGGATATCTTTTTCCAGCAGCAGGTCATCACGGCGGGTAGAAGATGCAGATACGTCGATCGCAGGGAAGATACGTCTGTTGGCCAGTTTACGGTCAAGTTGTAATTCCATGTTACCGGTACCTTTGAATTCTTCAAAGATTACCTCGTCCATTTTAGAACCTGTATCGATCAATGCAGTAGCAAGGATGGTCAGTGAACCGCCATTCTCAATCTTACGGGCAGCACCAAAGAATTGTTTTGGTTTCTGCATAGCGTTTGCTTCCACACCACCACTCAATACTTTACCAGAAGCAGGAGCAACTGTGTTGTGCGCACGTGCCAGACGGGTAATGGAATCCAGGAGGATTACTACGTCATGACCACATTCTACCAGGCGTTTTGCTTTTTGTAAAGCGATAGCAGATACTTTTACGTGTTTCTCAGCTGGTTCGTCAAAAGTAGACGCAATGACTTCCGCTTTCACGCTACGTTCCATATCAGTTACCTCTTCCGGACGTTCATCGATCAGTACGACCATCAGGTATACTTCAGGATGGTTTGTCGCGATTGCATTAGCTACTTCTTTCAGCAACATGGTTTTACCAACCTTTGGCTGTGCTACGATCAATCCACGCTGACCTTTACCGATTGGGGTAAAGAGGTCCATGATACGGGTAGAGTAGTTATTGGAAGTAGTAGTAAGACGTAATTTTTCGAATGGGAATAATGGTGTCAGATAATCGAAAGGTACGCGGTCACGTACTTCTTCAGGAGACTTACCATTAATTGTTTCTACTTTCAGCAGTGCGAAATATTTCTCACCTTCCTTCGGAGGACGCACGGAACCTTTCACGGTATCGCCGGTTTTCAGTCCGAACAATTTGATCTGTGAAGGAGAAACATAAATATCATCTGGTGAACTGAGGTAGTTATAATCAGAAGAGCGGAGGAAACCATAACCATCAGGCATCATTTCCAATACACCTTCACTGATAATTATACCGTCGAATTCTATATTAAAAGCAGGTTCTTTCTTGTTTGAAGGAATGCGCTGTTTCTGCGCCAGTACCGGCTCCTCCGGCATTACAAAATCATCCTCGTCTTCGTCGTCTTCTTCCTCTTCCTCTTCTGCTTCCTGAGCATTGGGCAGAGTGGTAATTACATCTTCCTCTTCTTCCTCTTCTTCAATATCTTCAGTGAATTGCGGGATGATTACATCATCATCGTCATCGAAAGTAAGAGAGGGGATATCTAAGTCTATATCGAAGTTCTTTTTCTTTGGTTTGGTGTCCTGCGCCTTAGGTTCTTCAAATTCTGTTTCTTTTGATTTAAGGCCGTTGGCAGCTGGTTTTCTGCCACGTTTTGGTTTTTCGTCTGCAGCTGTGGTCTCTGCTACAGGTGCTTCTTCAGCTTCTTCTTCCTTTTTAGTCTTACGTTTACGTGTTTTCTTTTCTTCACCATTTGCCGGGTTACCTTCAGAGGCCATTACTGCCTGCTTATCGAGTATTTTGTAGATAAGATCCTGTTTGCTCAGTTTTTTGGCGTTTGGCACATCGAGTTTCTCTGCAATGTCAAGCAGCTCAGGAACGAGCATGTCGTTCAATTGTAAGATGTCGTACATCATCGTGTGTTGTCAAATTTAAAAGTGTTGTGAGGTGGGTACCACTACATACCAACATACACCAATTACAAATAATTGTTTTTTGAGTCCAATAAATTTAATCTGGTTATTAAATCTGATAGGGAATGTTGAGTTTAGGACTGCCGACGAAGATGGAAATATGGAAATTTAGAACTTTATCAGGCAGGTTTGTAACGCAAGATTAAAACAAGTTTCGCTATTATCCAAAAAAAAAGCACTCTTCCAACCTCTTACAACAGCAGCCAGACAAGCGTCCGTGCGGTCTTTCCCCCTTGAAAACCCCGTCCCATAGCCCCTCTGTGGTTTTGGCCCCTGAATATCCATCAACATTCCTGCCAAACAGCCGGTCAGGGCTTCAGAATTAATTTAACATTTTATTTGGTTCCTGCCCCGGAAGCTCCCTTATACCCTATGCAGTATGGTCCATATCTCTTAAATTTGCAATCCTAAAATATATATTCATATGAGCCAAAGAGTAAAAGTCAAGCAGATACTGCTAGACGAAAAAACAGACTACAATGTAGTGGTAAAGGGTTGGATACGGTCTTTCCGTAACAATCAGTTTATAGCACTGAACGATGGCTCAACCAATAATAACATCCAGGTAGTAATAGACCAGGAATCCGTTACCCCAGAACTGCTGAAACGCCTTACCACAGGGGCTGCTATCAGCGTGTCCGGTCAGGTGATCCCTTCTATGGGTAAAGGCCAGCGTGTAGAAATAAAAGCAATTGAACTGGAAATACTGGGCGATTGCGATCCGGAAAAATACCCGCTTCAGCTGAAAAACCGCCCCAGCCTGGAATATCTGCGTGAAATTGCACACCTGCGTTTCCGTACCAATACCTTCGGAGCCATCTTCCGTCTGCGCCACGCCCTGGCATTTGCCGTACACAAATTCTTTAACGAAAAAGGCTTTGTATACCTGCATACGCCGATCATCACTGCTTCTGACGCAGAAGGCGCTGGTGAAATGTTCCATGTAACATCCTTCGATCTTAAAAATCCGCCGCTGACAGAAAGTGGTGAGATCAACTATAAAGAAGATTTCTTCGGCCGCGCTACCAACCTGACTGTATCCGGTCAGCTGGAAGGCGAGCTTGGCGCAATGGCGTTTGGTGATATCTACACTTTTGGTCCTACCTTCCGTGCAGAAAATTCCAACACAGCCCGCCACCTGGCTGAATTCTGGATGATCGAGCCTGAAATGGCCTTCTATGATCTGGAAGAAAACATGAACCTGGCAGAAGCTTTCATCAAGTATGTACTGAGCTACGCACTGGAAAATAACAGGGAAGACCTGGAATTCCTGGCGCAACGCCTCCTGGAGGAAGAAAAACAAAAGCCTCAGCAGGAACGCAGCGAGATGGGCCTTATCGAAAAACTGGAATTCGTGCTGAACAACGAGTTTGTACGTATCACTTACACTGAAGCGATCGACATCCTCAAAAACAGCAAGCCAAACAAAACCAAAAAGTTCAATTACCTGATCGAAGAATGGGGTGCTGACCTCCAGAGTGAGCACGAACGCTACCTGGTAGAAAAACACTTCAAGAAACCAGTGATCCTTACCGATTACCCGAAAGCTATCAAAGCGTTTTACATGAAACAGAACGAAGATGGCAAAACAGTAAGAGCAATGGATATCCTGTTCCCTGGTATCGGCGAAATCGTAGGTGGTTCACAACGTGAAGAAAACTACGATAAACTGGTAACCCGCATGGAAGAAATGCACCTGCCGGTAGAAGAAATGAGCTGGTACCTGGATACACGCCGCTTCGGATCCGCACCACACGCAGGTTTCGGTCTTGGTTTCGAAAGACTGGTGCTGTTTGCATCCGGTATGGGTAACATCAGAGACGTGATTCCTTTCCCAAGAACGCCGAAGAGCGCGGAATTCTAATTCAATTAGGAACTAGGAATTAAGAATTAGCAATTGGAGTATTCAGACCTAGTTACTAATTACAAACAGCCTTTTTTTTAAGTCTTATAGCAGGGCGCTTCATTTAAATGAAGCGCCCTTTTTAATTAATTATCTTCATTCCTTTTTAATTAAAAGCTTATTCACCCCTATTCCGCCTCGTCCCACATAATTCCTAATTCTTAATTCCTAATTTAATTTTATGGAATCCCTTCCCTCCCGCATCTATATCCCTGAAGGCGCGCTTCCAAATTTCCTTACCACCAAATCCTTATGCAATGGCTGAAATAAACACCGGCGGCTCAGAACGTGGCCGTAAAAAAGGCACCCGATCAAAGAAAAACAGTACACGTGTTGATATGACACCCATGGTAGACCTGGGCTTTTTGCTCATTACCTTTTTCATGCTCACCACAACGATGCTGAAGCACAGAACAACTGATCTGATCATGCCTGCTGAAGACAAAGAACATCCGTCCGTACTGGCTGACAGTAAGTCGCTCACCATCTTACTGGGCGCCAATAACAAAGTCAGTTACTATGAAGGTATTGGTAATGACCCTGCACATCCGCCTGTAGTAAAACAGTCTTCTTATGCCAACAACCATGGTATACGCGACGTCATCATCGATAAGCGCGACCGCGTTATGGACATGCATAAAAAAGATGACCTGATGGTGCTGATCAAAGCAGATAAAGATGCCAGCTATAAGAATGTAGTGGATATCATGGATGAAATGCTCATTAACCACGTAGCCAGGTATGCAGTTGTTGACATCACGGCGGAAGACGAAGCTTTCTTAAAATGAGTTATCTTAGTAAGGTAAAACTCATTTACTATGGCAATAACTCATTCCATTCCGGTTGTGGACCTCGCCGCCTTCACCTCAGGCGACGCCGCCAGTAAAGCAGCTTTTGTGGAGCAGCTTGGTAAAGCTTACGAAGAAGTAGGCTTTGTGGCGGTAAAAAATCACGGTATTTCTGACGATCTTATTGCGAAACTGTACAAGTACGTACAACTGTTTTTTACCCTGCCGTCCGATATCAAGCGGTCTTATGAGATCCCTGAACTGGCCGGCCAACGTGGCTACACCTCCTTTGGGAAAGAACACGCCAAGGGCTATGATGCGCCTGACCTGAAAGAATTCTTCCAGTTCGGCCAGACAGTAGAAGATGATGACCCGATCGGTGCAGAATACCCACCTAACGTGGCAGTAAAAGAAATCCCGGCATTTACGCCTACTTTCTTTGATGCCTACCGTGGTTTTGAAACGTCAGGAAAAGCCCTGCTGCAGGCGATTGCCATCTACCTCGGACTGGACGAGTATTACTTTGATCAGTTTATTCATAACGGTAATTCCATCCTGAGGGCTATTCACTACCCTCCTATTACGGAAGAACCATCTTCTGCCATCCGTGCAGAACAACATGAGGACATCAACCTCATTACCCTGCTGGTAGGCGCTTCCGCAGATGGATTACAGATCCTGGACAAACAGAACAACTGGGTACCCGTAACGTCATTGCCGGAACAGATCGTTGTAAACGTTGGCGATATGCTCCAACGCCTTACCAACAATCGCCTGAAATCAACTACACATCGCGTGGTAAACCCACCGCGTGAGATGTGGCATACCAGCCGTTATTCCATTCCGTTCTTCCTGCATCCTAAATCTGAGATGCCGCTGAATGCACTGGAAAGCTGCGTAACCGCGGAACATCCGCTCGCTTATGAGCCAATCACCGCCGGCGAATACCTGGATGAACGCCTGAGAGAAATCGGTCTTAAAAAATAGCTATAAACAGAAAACGCTCCACCACGGAGCGTTTTTCTTTTCTCTCTTATATGCTGATTTATACTACATTTTTAATTCACACTGGTCCCGTTGCCCTCCTTCTTCACCAGCGTCTTATATTCTTCCAGCACAGCCGTATTGCCGCTGAATAGCTGTACAAAGTAATCCTTCATCTCATTCGTCATACGGTACTCATTCTGGGGAAAATTCAGGAAATAACTATGCTGACTGCCTACCTGCTCCCGAAAATTGACATAATTGGCATTTTTCGCCAGCTTCCCTTTAAGCTTCTCCCCCAACTGCGCCTCCAGCGTCAGTAAATGAGCCCCTTTTAGTTGCCAGTCTGATTTATTATAATGGATATAGATCTTATTCGCAAAATGTATGTTCTCTACCCATTCCGCGTGTTTTTTAGAGGGTACACAAGCCGCATTGATCACTACATTATCAATAAAAGGTTCATTATTCAATTGCTGATAATCCTGCACTTTCATCATCTCCATCAATATAATATTACCCATACTATGACAGAACGTAGAGACCTTCACCTGCTGCATCCAGTCCTCTTTTTCCCTCCGGGCCTGCTGTATAACACGGAGCAGCCGGTAATAATGCGGCGCCGATAAACGGGCATTTTCCCGTGCAAACCTGAAATTACGCGCCGGCCGGTAAGTGGTGTTGATACTGGCATAATCAAACATAATCACATTCACCTGGTATTGCGACCGCATCAGCAATGCCCTTTCCACATTTGTCGTAAAGATCTTCCCCATCCCCTCCGCATAAACGACAATATCCCGCTTTTCCGGCAATAAATGCATCGCATCCGCCAGCGTAGGCGTCTGAAATACATTCCATTGTCCACCATGCTTCTGCAGAAAGAAATATTTCAACGCTGACGTATCCACATATTCATCTACAAAGCGTAAACTATCCTTGTACAGGTGCCTGTTACTCACAAAAACCAGACAGGTATCTGTCGCCGCCGTCTTAACACTATCTGACTGAAAACTAAAATTTGCCCAATAATCATCACTGTTGTAGAATGATAACTGAGCATGAACGTTCAGTGAGAGTGTTACGCATAGGATAACCAGAAATCTCTTCATAAAACTGCTTCTAGAATTAAAACATTCATTATCAACAAATTGACAGGCTACGAGATAGAGGTGGGAAGTATTCAATATCCTGCAAAGTATTGAGAATCTACAACAAGTATTATGCCTGTACGTTACAGGCTTAACCGAAGAAAATCAACAGTTTGTCGCTTTATTGTTTGTTATTGTCAGGAAATTATTGAAATTCGGGCAGCCTAATAAATACTAAAGCGTGTTTCTTCGTCATATTCCTTTCCTGCGCGCTGTTTTTATGCATAGCATCACAGCATACGGGGGCCCGCAGGGTCACCTGGCTATGATGTTGAAAACATTTGTGCACCAGAGACGGGATGTGACAGAACAGGAACTGATGGAATACAATGCTTTCTGTCAGCTCCTGCCCGGCGCCTCTTCCTCCCAGACGCTTACACTGATCGGATATAAACGCGGCGGCATTTCGCTGGCCGTAGCTACCCTGTTAATATGGATAGCCCCTGCCTGTATACTTATGGGCTCCCTGAGCTTCCTGTTGCAGTATTTCGACCAGAAAGCGCTGAATACTGATATCTTTAAGTACGTACAACCAATGGCCGTCGGTTTCCTTATTTATGGAAGTATGCGGGCATTCCGTATCAGTATACGCAACCTGGCAACGACGATGATCATGATATCGTCCCTCCTGATTGCCTATTTCTTTAAATCTCCCTGGACCTTTCCCTCACTGATCATATTGGGGGGAATTGTATCCAATTTCAGTGATAAACGTATCCCGGATATTCAGGATAAGCCCAAAAAGATCCGCTGGACCAACATCTGGCTATTTGCCCTGCTGTTCATCCTGGCAGGATTTTTCTCAGAGCTGGCCCGTACACACGACTGGATCACACGTCGCCCTTTTAACTTATTTGAGAACTTCTACCGCTTCGGTAGTCTGGTGTTTGGTGGTGGAGATATCCTGATTGCAATGATGCTGGAACAGTACGTATCCCGTGCCAAGACGCAGTTCATGAGTGCTGAAGAGCTGCTGACAGGAGCCGGTATCATGCGGGCTTTACCTGGCCCCACCTTCTCTATCACCGCATATGTAGGCGGTATGGTCATGCGTAACCTCGGCCCCGGCTACCAGTTATTAGGTTGCGTATTGGCGCCTGTGGCCATCTTCCTCCCCAGCTTGTTATTGGTCCTGTTCTTCTTCCCGATATGGCATAACCTGAAGAAATACGTGGTTATTTACCGGGCATTGGAAGGCATTAATGCCGTAGTAGTAGGGATCATGTGGGCAGCCACGATCATACTCTTCATGGCCATCCCACAGAACGGGTATACGATTGCAGTAACCGCCGTCACACTGACCGTACTATGCATTTCCCGTATACCATCTCCTTTTATAGTGCTCGCCTGCCTGATATTAGGCTGGCTCTTATAGTCTATTCCGGACGTGTCGTTTTCTGATTTTTCTTAAATACCATTGCAGACAGTGCTGATGCTACTATTCCCAATACAGCATTCGTAAAAAAGATATTACCTGCCAGGTAGATCCAGAAATTCGGGTTTTCAGTCTGCGATTCTGCAATAAAATGCATAACAATGGTAAACAATGCGATAATTACAATTGCCCATAACGTCGTTCTGAATCCCATTGCAAATAATGCCATAGCAGACGTCCGCTCATGATGCTGACTGTTATAATGAATAACGGAAAACAATACACCGAGAAACATCAGCAGATTACCCAGGTAACCCGTCCATAAATAGCCCGCCATATTGGTGAAATAGAAGATAACCGTAAACACCACAGAGATGACCGCTATGATGATCCCATACACCGGAGCCAGGTTAACATGATGATGTTGATGATTGACTGTTTGCATAACGGTTCATTTTTAGGTTCTAAAAATCAAACTGCTATACGGTGTAAAACAATTATTATTCCACATGCGCTGCTGCTATCGACTCCACTTTTTCTATCGCCTTGCGCAGGTCATTTTTCGTCTTATCGATATCTTTCCACAAATCCCCCACGGCTCTTATTCTATCCCGCATATTCTCCATCGTAAAATTACTGATAGCAAGATCGTCATTCAATTCCTTCCAGTCCAGCGGAGCAGACACGGTAGCTCCCGGTTTCGGCCTTACGGAATAAGGTGAAGCAACAGTCTGCCCGCGACTATTCTGCATATAGTCGATATAAACCTTCTTATTACGTTTAGACTTCGTACGGATCACATTGGTAATCTTCGGTAATTCCTGTTGCACCTGCTTGGCCACATATTCCGCAAATAACCGGCAGGTTTCATAATTATATTTTCCGCCGGTAGGCACATAAATATGCAATCCCGAAGCCCCGGACGTCTTACAAAAAGACTTTACACCTACCTTATCCAATAGTTCCTTTATCGCCAATGCGGTTTCCACCACGTACTTAAAAGCAATATTCTCCGGATCCAGGTCCAGTACGATGTAATCCGGATGATCCAGATTTTTCACACGCGATAACCAGGGATTCATTTCAATACAGCCAAGGTTGGCCATATAGACCAGTGTAGCAGCATTGTTACAAACCAGGTAATCCACATCCCGGGATGCAGAAGCCGCATGTAAGGTGACTGTTTTCACCCAGTCAGGAGCGGATTCCGTATCTACATCTTTCTGATAAAAACCTGCGTCTTTGATCCCATTCGGGAAACGATGCAGGCTGAGTGGTCTGTCTTTCAGATAAGGCAGCACATAATCCGCCATATCCATATAATAATCGATCAGGTCACCTTTTGTCACCTTTTCATCGGGCCAGTATAATTTCTGCTGATTGGTCAGCGGTACCTTTTTACTGTTGAGTGTCACTACCCGCTCTTTCTCAGGGGTAGCTTTCACCGGAGCAGCGG